>NZ_JARPVX010000058.1:0-24225 GCF_033947565.1 Lichenihabitans sp. Uapishka_5 | reverse complement strand
ACCGACGCATCTCGGCACCGGCCTCGAGCCGGGCGACGGCGCCCGCAAGTGCCGGCTCGACCGCGCCGCGGTGTCGTCCGCGCGCGCCTTCGCGGAGCATCTGCGGGTGGTCTGGCTGACGCCCGCCATGGATGGGATGTTCACCGGGGCCGCGGCTGAGCGGCGGCGTTTCCTCGATCGGCTGGTGCTGACGATCGACGCCGACCATGCGGCCCGGGTCAGCGCGCTCGAGCGGGCGCTCCGCAATCGCAACCGCATTCTCGAGGATGCACGCGAGCGCAGGCTCGACCGTGCCTGGGCGGAAGCCGCCGAACACGAGGTCGCGACCCTCGGGGTGGCGGTGGCGGCGGCCCGGCACGAAACCGTCAGCCGCCTCGCCGCCCTGATCGCGGCCGAACGCGACGATGCTTCGCCGTTCCCCTTTGCCAGCCTTGCGCTCGCCGGTGAGGTCGAGGCCCTGGTGGCGGAAGGGCCGGCGCTCGAGGCGGAGGACCTTTACCGCGACATCCTGCGCCGCAACCGCAGCCGCGACATGGCGGCCGGCCGCACCACGGTGGGCCCGCATGTGGCCGACCTGCTGGTGCGCCACGGCCCGAAGGACATCGAGGCCGCCCGAGCCTCGACGGGCGAGCAGAAGGCGTTGCTGGTCGGCCTGGTGCTGGCCCAGGCGGGACTCGTGGCGGCGATGAGCGGCATGGCGCCCGTGCTGCTGCTCGACGAGATCGCGGCCCATTTCGACCCCTCGCGCCGCGCCGCACTGTTCGCCCGCCTGGACGAGCTCGGCGGCCAGGTGTTCATGACGGGGGCCGACCCTGCGGCTTTCGCGGAGCTGGGGGGACGGGCCGCGGTGTTCGTGGTGACGCCCGGGCAGGCGTGCGGGGTTCAGCCGGGCTGAGAACATCGTCGCGCATCGGCAGCCCGTATCGCAGCCGAATACGGGGTGGCCCTCATTCCGGGACGCCAAAGGCGAACCCGGAACCGGTGTGATTCAACCTGCGCCGCCGTGGCTCCCCGGTTCCGGCTCTCCGCTTCGCTGCGGCCGGAATGAGGGCTGTTGAGCGGCGCGTTCGCAGAGCTGTGACGGCAGGGTCGATACGGGATGACTCATCAAAGTCGCTGATCCCAGTCTGTTCCAATGCTGATTGGAGGGCTTCCGCTGCAGTCTCTATGGTGGGGCGCCATGCGGGCAGGACCGATCGCCATGCGCCTCTTCATCGCCAACAAGAATTATTCCTCCTGGTCGCTGCGCCCCTGGGTGCTGATGCGCACCCTCGACATCCCGTTCGACGCCGTGCCGGTGCGGTTCGGCGCGACCAACAACCATGCCGCCTTCCGCCGCTTCGCGCCAAACGGCGCGGTGCCGTGCCTGCACGACGGCGACGCGGTGGTGTGGGACTCGCTCGGCATCGTCGAATATCTCGCCGAGCGGCACCCCGGCGTGTGGCCTGCCGAGGCGGCGGCCCGCGCCTGGGCGCGCTGCGCCACGGCCGAGATGCATGCCGGCTTTTCGGCCCTGCGCAACCGCTGCGGCATGAATTGCGGGCTGCGGATCGCGCTCGGGAGCATGCCGGACGATCTCGCCCGCGACATCGCCCGGATCGACGAGCTGTGGCGGGAGGGGCTCGACCGGTTCGGCGGCCCCTGGCTGGCGGGCCCGGCCTTCACGGCGGTCGATGCCTTTTATGCGCCGGTGGCGTTCCGCATGCAGAGCTTCGGGCTCGAGCTCGGCGACGCCGCCATGGCCTATGCGGCGCGGTTGCGTGCCCTGCCGGCCATGACCGAATGGTACCAGGCCGCGCTGGCGGAACCGGACCGCGAGCCGGGCCACGAGGCCGAGGCCCGCGCTTCCGGCACGATCACGGACGACCTGCGCACCATCGCGGTGTGATCCTGGATTGCTCCGGCGCTAGGCCGGAGCCGTGAAGCGCAGCACCTTGTCGGTGGGAAAATCATAGATGGCACCGGTCTCGGTGGAGCCGGGCCCGCACAGGTCGACGATCCTGGGCGCCACCTCTTCCGGGGTTTTCAGGCTTTGCGGATCCTCGCCCGGCATGGCCTTGGCCCGCATGCGGGTACGCAGCGGCCCGGGATTGACGCTCATCACCTTGACGGCCGAGGTCGTGGCGGTTTCGGCCGCATAGGTGCGCATCATCAGGTCGAGCGCGCCCTTGCTGACCGCATAGGGGCCCCAATAGGGTTTCTGCTCGGCCCGCTGGGCGACGCCCGACGACAAGAACACCACGCGGCCGGCGTCCGACGCCCGCAGCAGCGGATCGAGCGAGCGCAGCAGCCGGTAATTGGCCGTGACGTTGACGGCGATCACCTCGTCCCATTGCTTCGGGTCGACATGGGCCAGCGGCGTGATGGGCCCGAGCACGCCGGCATTGCCCACCAGGATGTCGAGCCGGCCCCAACGCTCGTGGATCGCGGCGCCGAGCCGGTCGATGGCATCGAAATCGGCGATGTCGCAGGGCACCAGCGTCGCCTCGCCGCCCTCGCCCCGGATGGTGTCGTCGAGTTCCTCGAGGGCCCCTTGGGTGCGGGCCATGGCGATCACATGGGCGCCCTGACGGGCGAGCTCCAGCGCCACGGCGCGGCCTATGCCGCGCGAAGCGCCTGTCACGAGGGCGGTGCGCTGGTCGAGCGGTTTCGGCATGGACGGTCTCTGGCGAGCGACGGGAGCCTCAAGCCATGGCAGGCCAGCCCCACGGCCGCAAGTGTCAGGCCTCGGTGGCTGTGGTCGATCGCGCCAACTGCTGCAGCCGGTCGGCCACCGACCTGAGGCTGACGTCGCCCTTGTTGAGGATCTGGTTGGCGCCGGCGAGGCGGCGCCGATCCTCGCGGGTGAGGTCGCGGGCCGTCAGCACCACCACCGGGATGTTGCCGCAGCCCGGCATGGCCCTGAGCGCCTCGAAACAGTCGAAGCCGTCCATCACCGGCATGGTGAGGTCGAGCAGGATCACATGCGGGCGCGCCGCCGCCACCTTGTCGAGTCCGTCGCGGCCGTTCTCGGCCTCGGCCACCCGCCAGCCGTCGCGGCTCAACACGCTGCGCATCCGGGCGCGCGTGTCGGCATCGTCGTCGATCACCAAAACGTCGCTTTCGGGCTGACGGAACCGGTCCATCACGGCCTTGAAGCGGTCCCATCTGACGGGTTTCAGGACGTAATCGGCGGCTCCGAGCGCTTCGGCCAGGCTGCGCTGGTCCACAAAGGTCACCATGACGACCGGGATGCTGGCGAGGTCGGGGTCGGCCTTCAGGGCGCTCAACACCGACCAACCGTCGATGCCCGGCATCATCACGTCGAGCAGGATGGTGCGCGGCTTCAGCTCGCGCGCCAAGGCCAGCCCCGCTTCGCCATCTGCCGCCGTGCGGGAGCGGAACCCTTCCCGGTGCAGGAAGCGGCTCATCAACAGGCGCTGGTTCTCGTCGTCGTCGATCACCAGCACGAGATCGCCGTTCCCCTCGGGGCTCGACGGCAGGTCCACGGCGGCGGCGGCGCTCGTGGCGGCCTCGAAGGTGGCCGGCAGCGTCACGCTGAAGACCGAGCCGACGTCGGGCGTGCTGTCCACCCCGATGCTGCCGCCAAGCATGTCGGCGAAGGCCTTGACGAGCGACAGCCCGAGGCCGGTGCCGCCGAAGCGGCGCGTGGTGGAATTATCGGCCTGCTGGAAGCGCTGGAACAGCTTGGCCAGCTGCGGCGGCGACATGCCGATCCCGTCGTCGGCCAAGCGGAACACGATTGCGTCGGGGCGTCCGGCCTCGATGCGGCGCGACACGCCAAGCGTGATGGTGCCGTTCTCGGTGAATTTGGCGGCGTTGCTGAGCAGGTTCAACAGGATCTGGCGCAGCTTGGTCAGGTCGGTGTGCATGGGGCCGAGATCGGGGGCGAGGTCGAGAACGAGGCGGTTCCCCTTCTTGCCCACCAGCGTCTGCACCGTGGTGGCAAGCTCCTGCACCATCGGCTCGATCGCGAAATCCTCGGCATAAACCTCCATCTTGCCGCTTTCGACCTTCGACAGGTCGAGCACGTCGTTGATGAGGCCGAGCAGGTGGCGAGCATTGTTCTCGATCTTGCGCATGTCGCCCGTCAGCCCGAGCGCATCCTCTCCGTCCTCGAGCTCCTCCAGCATCATTTCGCTGTAGCCGATGATGGCCGAGAGCGGGGTGCGCAACTCGTGGCTCATGTTGGCCAGGAAGGTGGATTTGGCGAGGTTGGCTTCCTCGGCCAGGGCCTTGGCGGCTACCAGCTCGGCTTCGGCCTGTTTGCGGTCCGAAATGTCGATCGCCACGGTCAGCACGGTCGGTTGGCCTTCGATGGCCGAGATCAGGCTTTTGGTGTTGGCCACCCAGATCGTGGCGCCGTCCGGCCGCAGCAGGCGCTTCTCCACCGTGGCGGGTTCACCGGTCTCGAACACCTGTTGCAACGCGGCACGGCTGGCGGCGTCGCTTTCGGGATGGGTGATGTGCGACATGGTGAGGCCGAGCAGCGCGTCCCGGTTGCGGCCCGTCAGGACGCAAAAGCGTTCGTTGACGGAGATGAATCGGCCGGTCCGATCCATTTCGGCGAAGCCGGCGCCGGTCTGGCGGAAGATGCTGCCGAAATGCGCTTCGCTTTCCCGCAGCGCCGCTTCGGCCTGGGCCCGCTCGATGCCGTCCCACACGCGGGCGCCGACGCTCTCGATCAGGTCGATATCTTCCGTGGTCCAGCGGCGGGGCTCCCGCTGATTGACGTAGAAGAGGGCTTTCAGCCGGCCGCCGCGCACCAGCGGCACCGACACATAGGCACGGGTCTCGACCGCGGCCCAGGTGGCGACATCGTATTTCGCCTCGGCCTGGACGTCGTGGCTCCAGGTGGTCAGGCCGTGGCGCTGATCCTCGACCGCCTGACTGGAAAAGTCCTCGTGGCGGAACAGGCCGTTCAGCGGCGCCACGCCGTCGGTGTAGCTTGAGCGGAGTTCGACCGTTTCGCCATCGGCCTGCATTTCGCCGAGGCCCACCCGGCTCGCGCCCATGTGGCGCCCGAGCGCGCCCACGGCCGCCGCCACCATGGCTTCCGGGTCGCCGAGCGCGCGCAGTTCGTCCTCGAGTTCGAGCCTGAAAGCCTGAAGCTTCTCGAGCCGCACCTGGCGGGTCGTCTCGTTGCCCTGGTTGAGGACGCCGCGCACGGCCCCCGATTCGTCCACCAGCGGCGTAAAGCTGTAGTTCCAGTAGGTTTCCTGCGGCTGCCCGTCGCGTTCCATCGGCAGCATCTGGTCAAAGGCCGAAAACCCCTGGCCGGTGGCCATCACGGCGGCAAATTGCGGGCCGATGATGTCCCAGATGTCGCCCCATACGTTGGCGCCCGCCTGACCCAGGCAGGCGGGATGACGGTCGGCCGGGATCGGGGCCCACCCGTCGTTATACATCAGGAAGAGGTCCGGACCCCAGTAGATCGCGGTCGGGAAGGCCGAGTTGAGGCAGATGCGCAAGGCCGAGCGCAGCACCTCGGGCCAGACCTCGGGCGGCCCGAGCGGCGTCGCGTTCCAATCAAAGGCGCGGATGCGCGCGCCCATCTCCCCGCCCCCGGCCAGGAACGCCGTCATGTCGTCGGGCGGGGTGGACATCGCGAGTCTCCAGCAGATCAGGCCGGTTCGACGAGCCTGATCGGGGGATAACGACTTGGCGAAAGGGTGACAACGGCCTGATGGATCCCTTGCGGGCGACCCTTCGTCCCTGCGGGCGGTGCCTGCTCAGCCCGCCTCGGCCAACAACCCCAGCTGCCGCATGTCCGGGACGCCGTCGACGTCGGTCAGTCGCGTCGGATATTCGCCCGTGAAGCAATGATCGGTGAATTGCGGGCAGGCGGCGTCGCGACCCTCGAGGCCCATGGCCCGATAGGTGCCGTCCACCGACAGAAAGGCGAGGCTGTCGGCCCCGATATAGCTCTGCATCTCGGCAAGGTTCATGCGGGCCGCCAGCAGCTTGTCGCGGTCGGGCGTGTCGATGCCGTAATAATCCGGGTGGGTGATGGGCGGCGACGAGATGCGGAAATGCACCTCCCGGGCGCCGGCATCGCGCATCATCTGCACGATCTTCACCGAGGTGGTGCCGCGCACGATCGAATCGTCGATCAGCACGACGCGCTTGCCCTCGATCACCCCACGGTTGGCGTTGTGCTTCATCCGCACCCCGACCTCGCGCACCGACTGGGTCGGCTGGATGAAGGTGCGGCCGACGTAATGGTTGCGGATGATGCCGAACTCGAACGGCAGCCCGGATTCTTGGGCGAAGCCGAGCGCGGCCGGCACGCCGCTGTCGGGCACCGGGATGACGAGGTCGGCGTCGGCCGGCGCCTCGCGGGCCAGTTGGGCGCCCATGTTCTTGCGCACGTTATAAACCGAGCGGCCGTGCACGATCGAATCCGGCCGGGCGAAATAGATGTATTCGAAGATGCAGGGCCGCGCCGGCTGTTCCGGGAAGGCGCGCAGGCTCTGGATGCCGCGCGAGTTGATGATCACCACCTCGCCATTGGCGACGTCGCGCACGAAGCGCGCCCCGATGATGTCGAGCGCCACCGTTTCGGAAGTCAGGATGGTGCAGCCGTCGAGCTCGCCGATTACCAAGGGCCGGATGCCGAGCGGGTCACGGGCGCCGACGAGCTCGTGGTTGGTCAGGCCCACAAACGCATAGGCGCCCTCGATCTCCTTCAGGGCGTCGGTGAAGCGCTCGATGAAGCGCGGCTTGCGGGAGCGGGCCGTGAGGTGGAGCATCACCTCGGTGTCGGAGGTGGACTGGCACAGCGCGCCCTGGCGGATGAGGCCGCGGCGCAACGTCAGTCCGTTGGTCAGGTTGCCGTTATGGGCCACCGCAAAGCCGCCGGAATCGAGCTCGGCGAAAAGCGGCTGCACGTTGCGCAGGATCGTTTCGCCGGTGGTCGAATAGCGCACATGGCCGATCGACGAGCGGCCCGGCAGGCCCGCGATGGTGGATTGCTTGGAAAAGTGGTCGCCCACGAGGCCGAGGCGGCGCTCGGAATGGAAGCGCTTGCCGTCGAACGACACGATGCCGGCCGCTTCCTGGCCGCGATGCTGCAGGGCATGCAGGCCGAGCGCCGTGATGGCGGCCGCATCGGGATGGCCGAAGATGCCGAAGACGCCGCATTCTTCGCGCAGGCGGTCGGCGTCCGGATCGAAGTCATCGGCCATGTGGTGATCCATGCCGCACCCATCGAATTTGAAAGAGAAGGTCGAGACGCCGGGCGGGGGTCCGCCGTCGTCATTATGTCATGTGGAGGGGGATTGCGGCAAACAGAAGCCGGGACGCGGAATAAATTGCGCGCAACCGATCACCTTTTGGGGGTGGTGGCCGGCGGCGCAACGCCCTTGCCGAGCAGGTTCTCGAGCTTCTGCTTGTCGGTCGCCCCTGCACCGCTCGCCGGTTTTGCAACAGGCGCCGCGGGTTTCGGGGTGGCCTGCGGGTCGGCCGCGCCGGTGGCGGGGCTCGCTTCGGCCGGATCGGTCTCCTCCGCGGGCGCTTCGTCGGTGCCGGTCTTGGGCTTCTGCAGCACCTTGAAGATCGAGGTCGCGAGATTGTCGGGCAGCACGGCCACCAGCTGCTCGCCCGAGGCCTGCAGCAGCGGCCGCGTCTTGGCGTTGGCCACCCATTCGGGCTGCTGCCGGGGCGCCAGATAGTTGAACAGCATGAAGGCGATGACCCCGAGCGCGAAGCCCCGGACGGCGCCGAAGACGAAGCCCAGCGTGCGGTCGAGCGGCCCGACCTTGCTGTCGAGGATGGCGTCCGAGATCCGCACCGTGACGATCGAGACGAGGATCAGCACGCCGAAGAAGATGATCGCCACCGAGGCCGCGATGGCGAGTTCGGTTTTGTGGATGTATTCGCCGAGATACGGCATCAGCTGGGGATAGAACGCATAGGCGGCCACGAAGGCGGCCGCCCAGGACGCGATGGCCAGGATCTCGCGCGTGAAGCCGCGCACCATCGACAGGAGGGCGGAGATCAGGACGATCGCGATGAGCGCGAGGTCGAGGTAGGAGGGCATTCAGGATTCCGCGGCGTGGCCCGGCGCCGGGGAACCCGGCGTCGTGTCAAAGAGTCGGGGTCACGGATCGTTCACCCGGGGTTTGGGATCCCGTATAGCCGAGCGTCGCCCCAGCGTCACGATTCAAGGGCGTCGGGCTTCCGCATTCTACGCGACTGGGACCGATGGGACGCAGTGTCGCCTTGTTGCGCGACGCCCGCGGCCGCGATCTCGGCCACCATGGCGCCGATATGCGCAACGGGCGTGCCGATGCCAGGCTGCGCCGTATCGGCCGGCGCCACGGCCCCGGCGAAGCCGAGCTTGACGGCTTCCTTCAGCCGCGCCGCCGCATGGGTGACGGGCCGCACCGCGCCCGACAGGCCGATCTCGCCGAAATAGACCGTGTTCGACGGCAGCGTGGCGCCGGTCAGCGACGACACGAGGGCGGCCGCGGCCGCGAGGTCGGCCGCGGGCTCGTTCACCTTGAGGCCGCCGGCGACGTTCAGGTAAACGTCGTGGCCGCCGAGCCGGACGCCCGCATGGGCCTCGAGCACCGCGATGATCATCGACAAACGGTTCGAGTCCCAGCCCACCACGGCCCGGCGCGGCGTGCCGAGGCTCGTCGGCGCGACGAGCGCCTGGAACTCGCTCAACACCGGGCGCGAGCCTTCCATGCCGGCGAAGACCGCGGCGCCGGGCGCCGAAGCGTCGCGGCCCGACAGAAAGAAGGCGGACGGGTTCGACACCTCGGCGAGCCCCTGGCCGGTCATCTCGAAGACGCCGATCTCGTCCGTCGGCCCGAAGCGGTTCTTCAAGGCCCGGAGGATGCGGAACTGGTGCCCGGCGTCGCCCTCGAACGACACCACCGCATCCACCATGTGCTCGACCACGCGAGGCCCGGCGATCTGCCCGTCCTTGGTGACGTGGCCGACGAGGATCACGCAGGCGCCGCTGGTCTTGGCCAGGCGGATCAGGCTTTGGGCGGCACCGCGCACCTGGCTGACGGTGCCGGGTGCCGCCTCGACCGAGTCGGTCCACATGGTCTGGATGGAATCGATCACCACGAGGCCGAAGGGCTCGCCGTCGTCGAGCGTCGCCACGATATCCTCGACCCCTGTGGCGGCCGCGAGCTCCACCGGGGCGCCCGCGAGGCCGAGGCGCCGGGCCCGCAGCCGCACCTGCGCCACCGCCTCCTCGCCCGAAATATAGGCGACCCGGGTGCCGGCCTCGGCCAGCTTGGCGCAGGCCTGGATCAACAGCGTCGACTTGCCGATGCCGGGCTCGCCGCCGAGCAGGATCACCGAGCCCGGCACGAAGCCGCCGCCCGTCACCCGGTCGAGCTCGGCGATGCCGACGGCCGTGCGGGGCGGCTCCTGACCGACGGCCGCGAGCCCCTCGAGCGCGAAGAGCCGCCCCTTGCGGGTTTTGCGCGCCACCGCGGCCCCGATGCCGGTGGCGCCCCCCTCTTCGACCAGCGAATTCCAAGCCCCGCAAGCATCGCAGCGGCCCTGCCAGCGCGGCGACACGGCGCCGCAGCTCTGGCAGACAAAGGTGACGCGGGGTTTGGCCATGGGGTCGCCGGTACAAGCCTCAGGACAGTAAAGGCAAGCGGCCTCTCGGGCCTCTTGGCCTTCCACGGGAACGCTCAGGCCGCGCCGACAATGGCAGAACTGCTCCCCAGGCGCGAGTTGCCGATCAGGGCCCCTCCTCCTTTTTCGCCAGGAGGGCCGACAAGCGCGCCACCATCGCGACGAGTTCGCCCTGGCCTACGACGCCGAGCTTGAGCATGCTGGCCTTGATCTGGGAGCGGATCGTGTGATGGCTGGTGCCCAGCAATTCGGCCGTTTCCGGCCCGTTCCGCCCGGTGCCGATGCATGCGGCGACCCGCGCCTCCGCCGGCGTAAGCCCCAAGCTCCGCAGCGCGAGATCGACATTACCCTCGCGCTCCACCCTCGGATCGACCACCAAAACCATGGCACCGGCCCGCGGACGAAAGGGATCGAGAGCCGCGACCCGCTCCGTCGCGGGTAGCGGGATAACCCTGATCAGAAGGGGATGCCTCCCGCCTCGCTGGCTCACGGCGGCCACGTCAGGACCCTTCATTCCCGGGCTGAGCGCATTCCGGATCATTGCGTCGAGCTTCGGCTGGTCGGCGAGCCGTGGCGTCCGCAGCAGGCGGCGTTCGATCCTTAACCCCGACGCCGCGAAATCCGCGAAGGCCGCATTGGCGAACATGACCCCGCCCTGGCGGTCCAGCAGGGCGACGCTGTTCGGGAGCGCCGACAGGGCGGTCCCCAGATCATTCACGGCGCAATCGAGAGAAAGCCGGACCGACATCGCGGTGACGCGTTCGATGTGTCGGGCTATCGTCGTCAGCCGCCGATCGGCGGTTTCTCCCGGTACCCGCGCGTCGTCGACAGGCAGCTGCACGCCCAATCCGAACAGCTCGCCGATAGAGGGTTCGAACACATAGCCGAAGAGATGACCGAGACCGTGCGGTCGCCGGAAGTCCTGGTAATAGGGATCGCGTCGGAGCGCGTCGGCGGACAGCACCTCCCAGTCGCGGATGATCTTCCCCGTAGTTTCGCCGCGGGATGCCGACAGCGTCAGGCGGTCATGCTGCCACCAATAGTCTCCGTAGCTGCGCTGCACCTCCTCGAAGCCGGGGGTCGCCATCAGCTCTGCAGGACGCGTAGTCGGAACGATCGTAACCAGCTGAGCCGAGAACAGCCTCCTGGCCTCGATCAGAACGGACGTCCACAGAGATGGCATCAGTGCCGCCTCGTAGATCCCGTGGATCACCTTGTCCAAGGCATCGTCGGTCATCCGAGACCTCGTGTCTCCCCTCCCGATCTGGAGGGTCGACCCGCATCAATCTCTGGATCGACGCCCATGGCAAGCCGCTCATGCGGCATACGCCGGCAGCGCCCATAATGGTCGCGTCCCCGCGGCAAGGACCATGCGGACTACGGGTGAAACAGGTGTGGTTTCAGCCAGCCTGCGGGCAGGCGAGGCACTGCCGCATCGTGAACCCCTTACCCCATCTGCTCCGGCAGATAGTCGTTCGACACCAGGGTCGAGAAGCGCGTCACCTCGGCGTCGAACTGCACTTCGACGGTGCCGGTCGGGCCGTGGCGCTGTTTGCCGATGATGATCTCGGCTTTGCCGTGGGCCCGCTCCATGTCGGTCTGCCAGGTGATGAACTCTTCCGTGCCTTCGCGCGGCTGCTTGTTCTTCAGGTAATATTCTTCGCGGTAGACGAACATCACCACGTCGGCGTCCTGCTCGATCGAGCCCGATTCACGCAGATCGGACAGTTGGGGCCGCTTGTCGTCGCGCGATTCCACCTGGCGCGACAGCTGCGACAGGGCGATCACCGGCACGGCCAGTTCCTTGGCCAGCGCCTTCAGCCCGGTGGTGATCTCGGTCAATTCCTGGACCCGGTTCGAGCCGGCGGATTTCGAGCCCGACAACAGTTGCAGGTAATCCACCACCAGCAGGTCGAGGCCGCGCTGGCGCTTCAGGCGGCGGGCCCGCGCGGTCAGCTGCGCGATCGAGATGCCGCCGGTCGGGTCGATGTAGAACGGCACCGTCTGCATCTGCCGGGCCGCGTCGGTGATTAGGTGGAAGTCGTCGTCGGTGATGTCGCCACGGCGGATCTTGTAGGAGGCAACGCCCGATTGCTCGGCGATGATGCGGGTGGCGAGCTGTTCGGACGACATTTCGAGCGAGAAGAACCCCACGATGCCGCCATTGGTGGTTTCGTGGGTGCCGTCGGGCTTCACCTGGAACTGGTAGGCCTTGGCCACATTGAAGGCGATGTTGGTGACGAGCGAAGTCTTGCCCATGGCGGGCCGGCCGGCCAGGATCACGAGATCCGAAGCCTGCAGGCCACCAAGCGTCCGGTCGAGGTCGCTGAGGCCCGTCGAGATGCCGCTGAGCTTGCCATCGCGCTCATAAGCCTTGGCCGCCATGTCGATGGCGGTCGTCAGGGCGTCGGAAAAGCGCTGGAAGCCGCCCTCGGCCCGGCCGGATTCGGCCAGCGCGTAGAGCTGCCGCTCGGCTTCCTCGATCTGGGCGCGGGGCGAATGGTCGACGGGGGCGTCGAAGGCGACGTTCACCACCTCCTCGCCGACCGAGATCAAGGCGCGCCGGATCGCCAGGTCGTAGATCGAGCGGCCATAATCGCCGGCGTTGATGACCGTGGTGGCCTCGGCGGCGAGCCGGGCGAGATATTGCGGCACCGTCATGCCGCCGAGGTCGTGGTCGCCCAGAAAGGTCTTCAGGGTGATGGGCGTCGCGATCTTGCCGGCGCGGATCAGGGCCGATGTCACCTCGAAGATGCGGCGGTGGATCTCTTCGGAGAAATGCGGCGGCTGCAGGAAGTCCGAAACGCGGTCGAAGGCCTCGTTGTTGACCAGGATCGCGCCCAGCAGCGCCTGCTCGGCCTCGACGTTGTGGGGCGGGGTGCGGAACGTCTCGGCGGACGTGTCGACGCGCCGCGGCAAGGTTTCGATGTTGCTCATGCACGCCTCTATCGCAGGAGATGTTTACCACATTGCCAAGGTGGGCGGCGTTGCGGCGCTGTCGCAGGGCTCCGACATCCGGGTTGTCCCCGATTCCCACAGAGTGCCGGATCGGCCAATGTGTTCCGTAAACGTTCCGATCTCGACAGGCCGGCGTTCACGCGTAGGATCGATGACTGCCACGCGAGGGCTTGGGGTTGATGAGCGACGATGACGCGCCGATCGTGCCGGCCTCGAACGATGGCGTCGGCGCCTCGCAGGATGGTGGCGCAGGGCCGCTGTCGCTCATCGAGGATGTGGATACGGGCGACCGTTTCCTGATCTATCAGGGCGCGAGTGGTGTTGTTGTCGAGCTGCAACTCGCGGATCAAACCTTCTGGGCTTCGCAAAGGCAGATGGCCGAAGCCTTCGGCGTGACGACGCAGAACATCACTATCCACCTCCGTAACATCTTCCGCGAAGGCGAGCTCGATGAGGCGGCAGTCTGTAAGGATTCCTTACAAACTGCCCGGGACGGCAAGCGCTATGCCACCAAGCTCTACAATCTTAATGCCTTGATTTCAGTCGGTTACCGGGTGGGCGGCCGGCTCGGCACCGCGTTCCGGCTCTGGTCGACCGATAAGCTGGTGCAGTATCTGACACGTGGCTTCGTGGTCGATAGCCGGCGGCTCAAGGCCGGCACGGAGTCTGACCGCGTTACCGAGCTGCGGGAGATCATCCGCGACATCCGGGCCGCGGAAGCGAACGTTTATGCGGAGCTGCGTCGCATCTGCGCGCTGTGTCAGGATTACGATGGCTCGTCCGAGGCCGCGCGAACTTTCTATACGCAGATGCAGGCAAAGCTTTACTGGGCGAGCCTGAGCAAGACCCCTGCGATGATCCGGCTAGAGCGCGCCGACGCCGACAGCCCCGACATGGGTCTGCGATCGTTGTCCAGCGGGGAGGTCAGGAAAGTCGACACGAAAACGGCCAAGAACTTCCTGCTCGAGCCGGAGCTGAAGGAACTCAACCGCCTGACCACGATCCTGCTCGATGTTTTCGAGGATCAGCTCGACATCGGCAGGCTGACCAGCATGGTGACGGCCAGGTCGTTGCTGGACACGCAATTGAAGAACCTCAACCGTCCTGTCCTTCGTGGCGGTGGACAGGTTTCGACGGCCATGGCCGACGCGCATGTCGAAAGGGAGTACAGGAGGTTCGATACCCAACGTCGGGCGCTCCGGGCGGAGCGGACTGCACAAGAGGTGTCGGCCCTGAAGGTCGCCAGCCTAGACCTGCCCAAACCGCGTCGCGGGCGGCCGACCAAGACCCCGTCCGACCGCTCCTGACCGAGCCGCATCGGCCCGCCGTACCGGCTGGACCTTTGCCGGGGAGCCGCGTAACCGGAAGCGCAGCTGGAGGGGTTTTGGGGTTGTGTTGACCGATTGGGAATGGCTGTTCGCCGGGGTCGACCGGGTGTGGGCGCCGGTCGCGACGCCGCTCGGCTCGACCTTGGCGCTGCTGGTCACCGGCCATGCGCTGTTGCGCAAGCGCGACGTGCCGGCCTGCCTCGGCTGGATCGGCCTCGCCTGGGTGGCGCCGGTCTGGGGCGCGTTGTTCTATTATCTGCTGGGCATCAACCGGGTGACGCGGCGCGCCTTGCAGGTGCGCGGCGCCCGGCCGCCGCGCCACCACCAGGCTCATCTGCCGACGGAAGATTTCGCCGGCCATCTGGCGCCGCTCGACCAGGCGGTGCGGCGCATCACCAACCGGCCGGCCGAGAACGATAATGCCGTCACGATGCTGGCCAACGGCGATGCCGCCTTCCCGGCCATGCTGGAGGCGATCGCCGCGGCCCGGCACAGCGTGGCGCTGTCGACCTACATCATGCGCGACGACGCCGTCGGTCACAGCTTCGCGGCGGCCCTGGCGGACGCCAAGGCGCGCGGGGTCGCGGTGCGGGTGCTGCTCGACGGCATCGGCAGCGGTTATTTCCCTGGCATCGCGCGCCGGCTGCGCCAGGCCGGCCTGCCGGTGGCGCTGTTCATGCACTCCGCCCTGCCCTGGCGCATGCCGTTCCTCAACCTGCGCAGCCACAAGAAGCTGCTGGTTTGCGACGGCACGGTAGGCTTCACGGGCGGCATGAACGTCACGGCCGAGAGCCTGCTCGGCGGCCATCCGCGCCACCCGGTGGCCGACACGCATTTCCGCCTCGAAGGACCGGTCGTGGCCCAACTGGCCGACGCCTTTGCGCGCGACTGGAGCTTCACCACCCGCGAGTCGCTCGACGGTCCGGTCTGGTTCCCGCCCGGGCTGCCGCACGAGGCCGAGCGCGCCGTCGCCCGCGTCATCGCCTCGGGGCCCGACCACGACCTCGAGAAGATCGAGCTCGTCATGCTGCAGGCGGTCAGTTGCGCCACGCACTCGATCCGCATCATGACGCCTTATTTCGTGCCGCCCGAGGGCCTCGTCACGGCCTTGACGCTGGCGGCGCTGCGCGGGGTGGATGTCGAAATCGTGGTGCCGCGCCGCTCCAACAAGCGCTTCGTCGACCTTGCCATGCAGGCCCATGTCCAGCCGCTGCTCGATCATGGGGTGCGTTTCTGGTACGGGCACCAGCCCTTCAACCATTCGAAGCTGATGGTGGTGGACCGGCGCTGGTGCCTGATCGGCAGCGCCAACTGGGACATGCGCAGCTTGCGGCTGAATTTCGAACTCGACGTCGAGGTTTACGGCCGCCCGCTGGCCGACGAGATCGAGAGCCTCATGCGGGCCTGTCAGGATGCGCGGCTGCGCCCGCAGGACCTCGCGGCGCGAAACGTCGCCGCCCGGTTGCGCGATGCAGCATTGCGGCTGCTGCTTCCTTATATCTGACGGCGGCCTGTCGCGGCCTCCCGTCCCCTTCGCCAAGCACCAGGGTGACGCAGATGGGATGGTGGTCGGAGCCGCCGCGCGGCAGCACCCGGGTGTGGTCGCAGCGCAGGCCGCGCACAAGGCACCGGTCGATGCGCAGTGGTACCATGTCGATCATGCGATGGGTCGGCCGACGCGGCCCGGCATCGTGGAAGCCCGGCAGCAGGGCGGGCCCGACCAGATTGTAGTCGCCCAGGATGGCGGCGCGATCCGGCAACAGCGCCGCGATAGCACGGAGCTGCCGCCGGTTGAGGCGCTGCCCATGCGACAGGTGGACGTTGGCGATGCCGATGCCGCCCACCGTGACGATCTGCCCGAGGCGCTCGAACACGACGCCGCGCGGCAGGGCGCCGAACACCGGTGCCTCGGTCCAGGGCGTGGCGCTCCACATCGCAAGGCCATGGATGCGGCCGGGCTGCCGCCGCCACGCAAAGGAGCCGCCAAGCTCCTCGCCGAGCGTCTCGAAGTGGTCCGTCACCTCCTGCATCAGCAGCAGGTCGGGCCGCTCGGCCGCCACGAGGTCGGCCACCTCGGCGCGGCTCGCGCCCGTGCGGCGCAGCAGGTTCCAGCTGATGACCTTCACGGGCGCCGAAGCTCGTTCAGGCCTTGGCGTCGCCCTCGCCCTCGTCGTCTTCCGCCTCCTCGGCCTCCTCGTCGGCATCGAGCGCATCGTCAAGGCTGTCGAGGATCAGGTCGATCTGGTCGTGCGTCGCCGACACCGAGAAGGAGCCGCCGGCCTCGTCCTCGAGCTTGATCACGAAGGCGTCGTCGTCCTGTTCGATGTGGAAGCGCTTCAGTTTCTGCGGATCGGCCATGAGGGAAACTCCAAAAGGAAGACGCGGGGGAACGCGGGAAACAGGTCGCTTGTTTCCCGTCCCGTCGATCGGACCGGTCAGGCCCAGGGGCGGCTGGTGGCGGCCGTGGCCTCATAGCGGTCGATGGCCGGCTTCTTGGCCATCGTCAGCCCGACGTCGTCGAGGCCGTTGAGCAGGCAATGCTTGCGGAACGGATCGACCTCGAAGCTGATCGTGCCGCCATCCGGCCCCTTGATCTGCTGCGCCTCGAGGTCGATCGTCAGTGTCGCATTGGCGCCGCGCTCGGCATCGTCGAACAACAGCTCGATCTGCTCGGGCGTTACCACGATGGGAAGGATACCGTTCTTGAAGCAGTTGTTGTAGAAGATGTCCGCGAAGCTGGTCGAGATCACGCAGCGGATGCCGAAGTCCAGCAGGGCCCAGGGGGCGTGTTCGCGCGACGAGCCGCAACCGAAATTGTCGCCGGCCACCAGCACCTTGGCGTTGCGGTAGCCGGGCTGGTTCAGCACGAAGTCCGGTCGCTCATTGCCGGCGTCATCGTAGCGCATCTCGGAAAACAGGCCCGTGCCGAGTCCGGTGCGCTTGATGGTCTTCAGATATTGCTTGGGGATGATCTTGTCGGTGTCGACGTTGACGATCCTCATCGGAGCGGCGACGCCTTCCAGAACGGTGAATTTGTCCATGCGGTCCCCGAAGCGCTGTCGTGATGGTGTTGTCATGCCGATTTCGGCAAGGCGGTCAAGCATGCGGGCTTGGCGTGGCCGCATGCCGGCACGCGTCGGCCACGCCGCAGGCTTTGTAGGACATGGTCGCCCCGCTCTTCGCCGCCGCGGCTAAAAAGCTGAGCTGAGTTGCTGCGACACCTCTTCCATAATGCGCGGTCCGGCGCTATGTGCGTGCGCATTGCGGGCGAGAGATCCGCATGTTCACCCACTTCGACGCTTTGCCGTCATCGACAGGCGTCACGCAAACGGGACAGGCCTTGGGTACGTTCAACCACGCCAATTTTTCTGACCGCATCAAAGCTTCCAGCACGGCCAAGTCGGCCTTGATCGACAAGTTGAAGAACCGGCCGGGGCCCGACGATCCGCGTCGGCAGGCGGTCGCCGCCGAGCGCAAGGCCGTGCATGACGCGCGTCTGGCCCGTCAGGCCGAGAAGCAGCGCATGCTGCTCGAGCAGCGCGAGCGTGAGGAAGCCGAGCGCCTGAAGCGCGAAGAAGAAGAGCTTGCCGCGGCCCTGCTCCGCGAGGCCGAGCTCGAGGCGCAGCGCAAGGTTGCGGAAGAAGCTCGTATGGCCCGCGCGTCGCGCGCCGTGCTGGACATGGCCGATCAGAAGGCCCGGCGCGACGAGCGCTATGCGGCCCGCAAGTCCCGCCAGAAAGCCCGCTGACGCTCCGGCCGCAGGCTTGCGGCCGATCACGCTGGCGCGCATGGCGGCATTCGCCGGCCATGCGCGTGTTAAATATTCGCCGCCGCCTGTAGGGCGGTCGTGATCTGAGCGGCAGGGGTGGCGTGGCACCGCCCGCCGTCCTCTGTGACGACTGGTTCGCGTGATGGCTTACGTCCGGCGCCCGTGATGCCAGACCTTGACATGGAACGTGTTCAAAGCCTCGTCCATACGAGCCCTTTCCCGGGAAACCAAGCCTTGTTGAAGCGATCCCGAGACGCTCGTGTCAGCATGGCACGGTCTTCGAAGACGGCGCTGATCCTCCCACACTGGCCTCGTAAAAAAGCCGCCCGGCTTGCGACCGGGCGGCTTTTAAGATCCTGATCCTGGGTGGGATCAGTCCATGATCTCCACGACGCGACGCGTGCGCGGGTCGACCAGAACGGTGCGGTCGTTGATGCGCGCATAACGATAACGCTGGGCGTTCGGGTAGTCGGCCGGCACCTGGTAGTAGGTCAGGCCGGAACGCGGCAGAACGGTGCCGACGCGCAGCGAGCGCTTGTAGGTGTAGGACGGATAGTTCTGCCCCTGGACGTAGCCATCGAAGCGCGGCTGATCGGCGCCGAAGATGCTGCCCACGACGCCCGTGGCGCCATGAACCGCGCCGCCCGCAATGCCGGTCGCGCCATTCACTGCCGCACCCGCGATGCCGGTGGCCGTGCCGACAGCACCCGTGGCTGCACCAACGCCAGCGCCCACAGCGCCGCCAACGATGCCGCCAAGCGGACCGGCGGCTGCGTTACCCTGGGCGGCGCCGTTCTGGTAGCCGTCCTGCGTGCCCTGAACGATCTGGGCATTGGCCGCGAACGGAACGGCGGCCAGCAAGGCCACGATGGTCCCGGTGAGAAGTGTCTGACGCATAATTACCCCCTGTTGAAATCGGTCAACGCCAGTCTGCCGCGAGGGTTCCCATCTTATCGCACTTCCGACATCGTCGTGGCGCTTTGGAGTGCGTCGCGGCGGCGCGCGAGGGCCGCCAGAATAACGAAGGTCGCCACCCCGCCGGCGAACACGCAGGCGGCCACGAACAACATCGGAGCCTCGTTCGAGCCTGTCCGGTCCCGGATCAACGGCACGACGTTCTGGGCGATGAAGCCCCCGAGGTTGCCGACCGAATTGATGGCCGCGAGGCCGGCCGCCGCCGAGGCGCCGGTCAGAAAGGTGGTAGGCACCGTCCAGAAGAACGGCTGCGCCGCAAAGATCCCGGCGGCCGCCACGCAGATGCAGGCGAACTTCACCGCATTGCCGGGCAGCGCCACGCTAAGCACGAGGCACAAGGCCCCGAGCAACGCCGGTCCGGCGATGAAGGGTGTCACCGAGCCGCCGTCGCGGGCGAACTTCGGCAGGCCCCACAGTGCCAGCGCCACCAGCACCCAGGGGATGATGTTGATGAGGCCGTTCTCGAAATTGGTGGCGCCGAAGCCTTTCACCAGCGTCGGCAGCCAATAGCTAATGCCATAGGCGCCGAGCGGCAGCGACACGTACCAGAGCGCGAGCACCAGCACCCGCTTGTCCAGCAACGCAGCAAAAGGGTTGGCATGAACGGTCTTGCCGTTGGCCCTATCCTCATAGGCGAGCGTCGCCTTTAGCCAGGTCTTCTCGGCGGCGGTGATGAAGTCGGCATCGTCGGGCCGGTCCGGCAGGTAGAACAGCGTTACGATCCCGGCGATCACGGCCGGGATGCCGGTGACCAGGAACACCCATTCCCAGCCCCGCATCCCGAGCACCCCGTCGAGCGTCAGCAGCGTGCCGCCGATCGGCGCCCCGATCGCATTGGCGATCGCGCTGTAGAACATGAACGACCCTACCATGCGGGCCCGGTAGCGGAATGGGAACCATTGCGTCAGCAGGTAGAGGACGCCGGGAAAGAACCCGGCTTCGCAGGCGCCGAGCAGAAACCGCAGGATGTAGAACATCGTTGCGTTCTGGGTGAAGGCGAGCGCGATCGTGACGATGCCCCACGACACCATGATGCGGGCAAACCAGCGCCGTGCCCCGACCTTCTCCAGGATGACGTTGCTCGGCACCTCGAAGAAGAAATAGCCGATGAAGAACAGCGAGGCCCCGAGCCCGTAGGTGTATTCCGTCAGTCCGAGGTCGCCCACCATCTGCAGCTTGGCGAAGGACACGTTCTGCCGGTCGATATAGGCGATGAGATAGATGATGCCGACGAAGGGCAGCAGTCGCCGCGTGATTTTGGCGACGGTGTCGGGCCGATCGTGCGGCGCCTCGGTGACGAGTTCCATGATGTTTCCCCCGGCTGAGCGCCATGCCGGCGCTTCGTTCTGTTGCGACAGGTTACGCATTCGCCGCAGCGGTGTCATTCGCGGCGCGGTTCGGGTTTCGAGCGATGAGGCAAGCCGATTGCTGACGTGCAGGGGCGCTCAGGTCCACCGGCTTTCGCGGCCTTCTGCGCAGAGGGCAGGCCGTGGGTGGTGTGGGAAACGCCCCTGATGTGACCTCCGGCAATCGAAGCCGGATCGATCGGGAGCGACGACCTTCGGTGCGATCAACAGAGCGTGACGATGGCTTGGCTGGACCGCTTCTGGCCTGCTGGCGGTGACGTTTATGCTCGCCATCGACGCGTTGAGAGCCGGAGCGCGTGGTTCACGCTCGCTTCCGCCGGATCATGTGTGCTGGGGTCCCGCCCCGAGGTCCTGCAAGATGCATGGCCGTTCGGGTTGGGTGAGGGCGTGTGGTCGCTTGTGGCGCCTGGGAAATGATGGTCAGTGCGGTCCGATCGAACTCAACCAGATGCCCAGGACGGCAAGAGGAGCGACCGTGAACGAACGTCAATCGTTGGAAGACCTGCTGAAGGACGCAGAAGCCGTCGTGGCCAAGATCAAGGCGCGGCTGCAGCAGCTACCAGCCGAAGGCGTCGACGTGAGCGCGAGCGCCAGTGCCGCCATTGAGCTCGTGCAGAGTCAGAAGACCGGCGACGACACCGGCAACTATTAGAACGCGCGGCAGCCCGGCACGCGCGCCTCGCTGCATGGCGTCCGCAATCGATCGTTGACCCGGCATCAACCCGGCACGCGCGCTAGACCGCCGGAAACCGTCGTCCTACTCGCATTTCTGCAGGTGCAGTTTGGCGATCAGCGCGTCGGGCGCGCGCGAATACCCGATGACAACAGGGCCGGATGTCTGTTGCCACTGCCCAGGCGTCGCATGGGCCAGGATCGAGGCCAGCAGCGTCGCGCGCAAGGGCGGCTCCGGATCCCCCGACAGGCGGCTCGCGACGTGGCTGACGAGGGCATTGAATTTGGCGAGTTCCACCGGCTCGGCCGGCAGCGGCACTTCGGCGCCGATCTCCACCGCGAGGTCGTCCTGCTCGCGGATCACGAGGGTCACTTCCGAACTCATGAACACCGAGATGGTGGAGTCCCGGTAGGGTTGGGTGCGGCCGAAGCCGGTGATGCCGAGGTCGCGCAGGTCCGGCTGCAGATTGCGTCGGAACTGCAGGCTCGAGAACGGCATCAACGCGTCGTGGCAGGCGGCCGCGGCGCTGCCGGCCGAAGCCGCCAGCAGCGCGGCCGCGACGGCGAGGCGGTGCAAACCCGGCATCGGGGCCAGCCTCAGGAGGCCAGCGCGGTCACGTGGGCCGAGGGTGCCCGGATCTCGAGGTTCACCTCGAGCGTCGACAAGGTGTTGGTCTTGTCCATCTTGACCCGCACCTTGTCGCGGTCGATCGCGACATGCTTGGCGATCACCTGCAGGATCTCCTCCCGCAGGATCGCCACGAGGTCGGAGCGGCCGACGAGCGCGCGCTCGTGCGCCAGCAGGATCTGCAGGCGCTCGCGGGCCTGCGGGGCCGACGATGTGCGGCCGGAGAACAGACGGAACGGGTTCACGCGGCCCTCCTGCCGAACAGCATGCCGAAAAGGTTCTTCTTTTCGCGCGGGATGGTGATGTCGAGCGCCTCGCCACGGAGGCGCCGCGCGGCCTCCGCATAGGCCTTGGCAGGGGCGCTCGCGGGATTGTTGATGGTCACCGGGGCGCCGACGTTCGAGGCGCGCAGCACGTCCTGGCTTTCCGGGATGATGCCGAGCAGCGGGATCGACAGGATCTCGAGCACGTCCTCGGTCTTCAGCATGTCGCCGCGCTGCGCCCGGGCGTGGTCGTAGCGGGTGAGCAGCAGATACTTGTCCATCCACTGGCCGCTTTCGGCCTTGACGGTCTTGGAATCCAGCATGCCGATGATGCGATCGGAATCGCGCACCGACGACACTTCCGGGTTGGTGACGATCACCGCCAGGTCGGCGTGGCGCATCGCCAGATAGGCGCCGCGCTCGATGCCGGCCGGGCTGTCGCAGATCACCCAGTCGAAACGGGTGCGGAGTTCGCCGATGATGCGCTCGACGCCCTCGTCGGTCAGGGCGTCCTTGTCGCGCGTCTGCGAGGCGGGCAGCAGGTAGAGCGTTTCGACGCGCTTGTCGCGGATCAGCGCCTGGTTGAGGTTGGCCTGGCCCTGCACCACGTTGATGAGGTCGTAGACCACCCGGCGTTCGGCGCCGAGCACGAGATCGAGGTTGCGCAGCCCGACATCGAAGTCGACCACGCAGACGCTCTGCCCTTCCTGGGCGAGCGCCGCGCCGAGGGCCGCCGTCGACGTTGTCTTGCCGACGCCTCCCTTGCCCGACGTGACCACCAGAACCTGCGCCATTCCCGTTCTCCCGTTTGATGTGTCGCGCGTCATGTCAGGGCTTCCACCATCAATGTGTCGCCGCTCGTCCAGGCCTGGACCGGTCGGCCCCGCAGGCCGCCATCGATCTCGTCCGCGGTCTTGTAGAGGCCGTCGATCGCCAGAAGCTCGGCGTCGAGGCTTTGGCAGAAGATGCGTCCCGCGCGGTTGCCCCAGCCCGCCAGGGCCCGGCCCCGCAGGGCGCCATAAATGTGGATGGAGCCGCCCGCCACGATCTCGGCCCCGGAAGCGACCGAGCCCAGCACCGTGACGTCGCCATCCGGGCAATAGATCGACTGGCCGGAGCGGATTGGCCGCTCGATCACCATCGAGGTGTGCGGGCGCGGCGTCGGCGGATGCGCCGGAGCCGCGTCTTCGCTGCGCGAGGGCGGCTCGATCGGGGTCGACGGGCGGCCGTCGGCGATGATGGGCGGCAGGCCGCGCGCATCGGCGCCGAGGATCGCGGTCTCGGTCCCCTCGAGCGCCATCACCCGGATCTTGCGGGCCTGCAACTCATTCACGATGCCCATCAGGGCAGGCCGGGTTTGCGGCAGTGCCGCGACATCCACCACCACCGGCCGGTTGACGAAATAAGCGGGCGAGCGCGTCAGCAGCCGGTCGAGTTCCTCGAGCCACGCCTCAGTGGGCGGCTCGGGGGTCAGCACGAGCGCCATCAACGAGCGGCCGCGGAACCGGACGGAGGTGGGGGCGATGGAATCAGTCACGGGTTCGGGTCCCTCAGATGACCCGATTTGGGACGATTTCGGTTAATGAAGCCTTAATGCAGGTCGCTGTTCCCTCATGAAGACGGGCCCAAACGTTAACAGAACCGTGTTCTGTGCCGGCCTTCGGAGGCTTGGCTCGGCAACGAAACGGTAACGAACGCGCCGGGTTGCGGCGGCCTCACCACCCTCACCGGGGCGCGAAGCTCTTTACCGGCGCCGCCCAGGCGATGGTGACGTCGAGCACCGGGTCGCCAAACTGGCCGTAGAGGTCGAAGTGCCCGTTGCGGCAACGCTGCACCCGCTTGACCAGCACGCGTCCGTCCTCGAGCCCGACGACGCAGAGCCGCCCCACGAGGTCGTCGGTGATGGGCGAGCGCACGTCGTCATAGAACACCAGCCAGCCGTCGAAGAACGAGCCGAGGCTTTCGCCCCTGACCTCGACCGCCACTGTTTGCGGCGTGGCCCCTTCGGGCGCCGCCACCTCGTCGATCGGTCCTTGCGAATTGCCGAAATGTGCTTCCGAGCCGGCGCCCACGTGGCCCACCACCGGCACCACGGCCCGGCGATCCGTCACCACGTCGCCGGCATCGACCCCGAAGGCCGCGGCGGCGCGGCCGATCCACACGTCCGACAACCGGCGCGATCCCGCTTCCAGCTTCGCATATTGGTTGCGCGTGGTGCCGAGCGCCGTTGCGGCCTCGTCCTGCGACCATGAGCGGCCTTCGCGCAACGCTCTCAGATTGTTGGCCACACACCCTCCTGTGCCCAATATGGGCACAATGATCTTGACTTCGTGCCCATATTGGGCACATTAGTCTAGCGCTTCCGCGCCGTTCCACAACCCTTGCCCCGGTCGCCATGCAAAACCCTCTCGCGCGGGAACGCCCCCGCTTGCCCGCCTTCCAGCCCTATCTGCCGCCGGGGGCGGCCGCGTTGCGGGACCTTCCGCCGCGCGGCTGCCATTGGCCGATCGGCGACGTCGAGCAGGACGGCTTCCGGTTCTGCGGCGCCCCGAACCGGCTCGGTCGTCCTTATTGCGCCGCGCATGGTCAGCTGGCGCTGCGGAGGCGCCGATGATGCCGCTGCGGCTGCGGGCCGCCGGCGCGGTCGGCGCCGGGC
>NZ_JARPVX010000057.1:5580-24785 GCF_033947565.1 Lichenihabitans sp. Uapishka_5 | reverse complement strand
GCGGGCCGAGGCGGCCCATGCCAGCGTGGCGGTGCTGGACGCCATGGCCGAGGTGCCGGCCGAGGTGGCGCGCTTCCTGCGCAACGCCAACGCGCCCGCCACGCTGCGCATGGGCGACGACCCGGACCTCGGCCAGCTGCCCTGGACGGAAACGGCGCTGACGCTGGCGGCCGGCCGCTCGCATGGCGACGACCTCAACGCCGTGTCGCGCGCCTTCGGGGCCGTGGCCGAGACCGGCACGCTGGCCTTGGTGTCCGGCACCGCCAACCCGACGACGCTCAACTTCCTGCCCGATAACCACGTGGTGGTGGTGCGGGCCGACGAGGTGGCGGGCGACCTCGAGACGGTGCTCGACCGGCTGCGCGACCGCTATGGGCCGACCGCGATGCCGCGCACGCTGAACCTCATCACCGGCCCGTCGCGTTCGGGCGACATCGAGCAGACGCTGGTGCTGGGCGCCCACGGGCCACGCCGGCTGCACATCGTCATCGTGCGGTAAAACACTCTCGGCGCGACGGGGAACTGGCCCGCTGGTGTTTGCCGGCGCCGGCTCCCTGCGAAGACGGATGGCGCGGCAGATCGGCAGAGCGCCGCAGCCGCGACAGGGCCCGCGATCCATCGTGATGCCAAGTCGCTGGGGGCTGTTTCGAGCCAATCCGAAGCTTTTTGATCGGTACGGCTTCGGTGTCGCCCAGCATTGTCGATGTATCCTCCGAATGATACTGAATAAGATCAGCGTCGATGCCGTATAGAGTGGCGCGCCATCAAATTGAAATAGTATTCAATATTCAGAGCGGTCGAGGTGGGCGGCATGGCGGTCGACGCGGATGCGCAGCGGGCAGGTGGGTTGCGCCTGTCGATCATCATCTCCTGCTTCAACTACCAGGCTTTCGTGGGCCGGGCGATCGACAGCGTGGTGTCGCAGATGGGCCCCGACTGCGAGCTGATCGTGGTGGACGACGGCTCGACGGACGAGTCCTGGCCGGTGATCGAAGCTTACCGGCTGCCAAAGGCGTTCCGGGTGGCGAACGGCGGCGCTTTGGCGGCGTGCCGTCAGGCTTTCGCCCGCGCCGAAGCGCCCTTCGTGTTGTTCCTCGACGCCGATGACGCCTTGGTGCCCGGCGGCCTCGCCCGCATCCTGCCCCATCTCCGGCCCGGGCTGGCGAAGCTGCAGTTCCCGCTCATTCCCATCGATGCCGACGGGCAGGTGCTTGGTGCCGCGAGCCCGGCCTTGCGGCAGGGCGAGGCGGGGGCGCGGCTGCGGCGCGAGGTGCTGGCCACCGGCTGCTACAACAGCCCGCCGACCTCCGGCAACGTGTTCTGCCGCGCCTTGTGCGAGATTTTGGCGGAGGTCGATTACGAGACCTGGGTCGATGGTGTGATCGTGTTCGCGGCGCCCTTCTTCGGCACGGTGGTCAGCCTTGCCGAGCCGCTCGGGTATTACCGCCTGCATGGCCGCAACGGCTCGCAATCGGGCAGCCGGCCCGATGCGGCGCGCTTCGGCCGCGAGGCCGAGCGCTTCCTGCGACGGCACGAGCATCTGCGGCGCATCCTGGCGGCTCGCAATGAGGGCGGGGCGCTGGTTGAAGGCGCGTCGGCGTTCTTTCCCCGGGAGCGCCGGCTCTACCAAACGGTGCTCGAGGGTCGCGCGCCGCGGCTCCGCCACGTGCTGGCCCTGCAGCGCCTGCTGGTCGGGATGGCGCGGCCGTTGCCGCACAAACTGTCGATGAGCGTGTTGTTCTGGCTCGTGCTGGTGCTGCCGCGGCCCCGGCGGGACGCGCTGTTGGCCTACCGGCTCCAGCCCGGCCACCGCTCGGCCTGGGGCGGCCTGCGGCAGGTGCTGCGCCCCGATCCCGCAGCGGCCTGACGGCCGACCGCCATGCCGAGGCCCGCGAGGGCGCAGGCGTCCTCTGTCTTGTGGTGCCGCTGCAACGCCCGCAGGCATTTGCCGGGCTCTCGCCGATTTGCCAAACTTCTCCCCAGCCAAACCGTTAGACCCGTCATGTTGAACGGGAGGGTGCCGATGAGCCTTTGGATGCGAGCCTTGATGGTGGCGGGCGCGATGACGCTGGCCAGCACGCCGGCCTGGGCCTGCAAAGGTGGCAAGACGCTCTTCACCGACGATTTCCAGGAGGTCGATGCCAGCTGGGGCCTCGACGCGCCCGACGTGACGGTCGAGGACGGCAAGGTCAAGGTCAAGCCGCAGCCCAACATCTCCAACCTGCTGATCTACAAGGGTCTCAACTTCGGCGAGGCCGACGTCTGCTTGACGGTCCGCATGCCCACCATCGTGTCGAACAACGACAACACCATGGCCGGGCCGGTGTTCTGGCAAAAGGACTACGACAACTACTACATGTTCATGATCACCCCGAGCGGCTATGCGGAGATCGCCCGCAAGCTGAACGGCAAGTGGATGAGCGTCATCGACTGGAAGGCCGATGCCGACATCAAGACCCAGGCTGGCGCCAGCAACACCCTGCGGGTGACGTTGTCGGGCAGCAGCATCGTGGCCTATGTCAACGACGGGAAGTTCGCCACCGTGAAGGGGCAGATGCCCGAAGGCGGCGGCCGGATCGGCATGCGGGCCCAATCCGAGGAAAACCAGGTCGATACCTGGAAGTTCAGCGCCCTCAAGGTGACCGATGTGGCGGCCGATCCGGCCGCGCCGGTGCTGGCGCCGGCCGATGCCGCCGGCACGACGCCTGATACCGCCACCAAGGTGACGCCTGCGGCGCCGGCGCCCGCCACCACGCCGGCCGCGAAGCCCGTACCCTAAGGCCTGCCGTCGTGCATTGAACTGTTGCGGCCATGCACCAGTGTGGCTGCGATCACACGCCGCCGCGTTGGGGCCATCGAACCACCGCAATCGGCCCTTAGGCCCATTCCGCTACGATACAAGGCCTGGGCCGTGCGGGCGCCAGGTTCGGGGCCGGCATTGCGGGCCGCCCGAAGAACGCGAGGGCCGATGATCCACCGCCGCTTCACCCAGGCCGGACTGCTGGCCAGCGCAGCCTTGTGCGGGCTTTGCACCGCCGCGATCGCGCCAGCCTTCGCGCAGGATCAACCCTCCTCCGGGTTGTTGTCGCCCGCGCCGATCGCCGGTATCCCGACGCCGACCGTGCCGGCGGTGCCGGTTGTGACGCTCAGCAAGCCCGTGGTGCCGGCGCCTGCGGCCGTGACGGCCGTTGCCCCGGCCCAGCCGGTGGTCGGCGCCCAGCCGACCGTGCCGACGGCACCCGCCATCCCGGGCGCCGCCGCCACAGTGGCCGCGCCCGCATCGCCGGCCGCCCCGATCCCGACCGCCCAGTTGAAGCCTGTGAAGAAGGTGGCGCCCCCGGCGCCGCCGCGGGAAACGGCGCTGTCCACCGATCCGAACCCGTCCCTGACGCCCGAAACCTTCTTCGCCACCGCCAAGGCGTCCGAACATTACGCCACCATCGCGGATGCGGGGGGCTGGCCCGTGGTGCCGGCGGCGTTGACGCCCGGCAGCAGCGGCAAGGCCGTCACCACGCTGCGGTTGCGCCTCGCCATTGAGGGCTACCTGCGCAAGGGCGGCATGTTCGAGACCACTTGGACGCCCGACCTGACCGAGGCTGTGAAGAGCTTTCAGATCCGGCATGGCCTGAAGGACTCCGGCCTCGTGCAGGGCGCGACCCTGAAGGCCCTGAACGTTCCGGCCAACGTGCGGTTTACCGAGCTCGCGTCCTCGGCCCAGCGCCTGGCGGGTCGGCCGTTCAACTTCGCCCAGCGCTACGTGGTGGTGAACATCCCCTCGGCCTCGGTCGAGACGGTCGAGAGCGGCGTCGTGCACAAGCGCTACGTCGCGGTGGTGGGCGACCCCGACCATCCGTCGCCGGAAGTCGACACCAAGGTGGTGGCCGTCAACCTCAACCCGACCTGGACGCTGCCGGTCTCGATCATCAAGAACGAGATCATCCCGAAGATGCAGAAAGACCCGGGCTACCTCGCCAAGCAGAAGATCCGCATCCTTGATGGGGCAGGCCACGAGGTGAACGCCCGTTCGATCAACTGGACGACCCAGCACGCCACGAACTACATCCTCCGGCAGGATTCAGGCACCGCCAACGCCCTCGGCTCCATCCGCATCAACATGCCCAACAAGGATGCGGTCTATATGCATGACACGCCGTCGAAGCGGTTCTTCGGCGCCGACTTCCGCTTCCTGTCGCATGGCTGCGTGCGGGTGCAGGGCGTCTACGATCTCGCGGCCTGGCTGTTGAACGGCACGCCCGGCGCGCCCGACGGACAATGGTCGAAGGAGGTCGTGGAAGGCCGCATCGACGGCGGCGAGCATCAGGAGGTGCGGCTGACGACGGCCGTGCCGGTCAGCTGGGTCTATATGACGGGCTGGTCGAACGGCGAAGGGCCGGCGAACTTCCGCGACGACGTTTACGGCATCGACACGATCGGCGCCCCCGCCGAGGCGCGGGCCGACCTGCAGGCGCTCAGCCGCTAAAGTCCACCTGTCGGCTCGCCCGACCGGGAAGGTGAAGCCAGCCTGCCGGGTTTATTCGGCCGGCTGGCTCATGGCATCCTGCTCGACGAGCGGGAACGTCACCTCGACCAGCGTGCCTTCGCCGCGCGTGCTCTTGATCGACATGCTGGCGCAATTGGCTTCCACCAGGGCCTTGGTCAGCGGCAGGCCCAGGCCGCTGCCGGTGCGATTGACGGTCGACAACTGCCGGAACGGCTCCATGGCGGCCGCGATTTCGTCTTCGGTCATGCCGATGCCGGTGTCGCGGATGCGGATCGCCACGGCATCGGGTCGCGCCAAGGCGGTCGACACGATGACCTGCCCGCCGGGCTCGTTGAACTTGACGGCGTTCGACAGCAGGTTGAGCACGATCTGACGCAAACTGCGCTCGTCCGCCAGGGTGCGGGGCAGGCGCGGCGTTAGCGACAGGCGCACGATCACGCGCTCCCGAAGGGCCAGCGTCTGCAGGGTGTTGACGCAGCTCTGCACGATCGCGTTGGCGTCGACCGCCTCGAGCCGCAGGTCCATGCGGCCCGCCTCGATGCGGCTGAGGTCGAGCAGGTCGTTGACCAGGCTCATCACATGGGTGCCGGAGGCGTGGATGTCGCGCAGGTATTCGAGATAGCGCGCGTTGCCGACGGGGCCGAGCCGCTCATCGCGGATCACCTCCGTGAAGCCCAGGATGGCGTTCAGCGGCGTGCGGATCTCGTGGCTGACCTTGGCCAGGAACTCGGATTTGAGGGCGCTGGTGCGCTCCGCCTCGCGACGGGCCGCCTCGACCGTATCATTGGCCGGCGCTGCGACCGGGCGGTCGAGCGTCAGGGCGCAAACGAGCCCGCCCTTGTGGCGGCCGAGGCGGGCCAGCACGGCGACCGGCTGGCCGGCGCTGCCGCGCAGTCGCAACGGGCTTGGGGGCGGACTCTCAGGGCCTGCGGCGGAGGCCGCCAGGGCTTGCCAATGCGCCGCCTGTCCGTCCGCCAGCATCGGTGTGAAGGGCTGGCCCAGCAGTGTTCGAACGTCGCGGCCGAGGAGGCGCGCCGCCTTTGGGCTCACCTCGGCCAGCAGGCCGGCCTCGTCGATACGCAGATGCCCGTCCGTCACGAGATCGAGCCCGTCGAAAGGTTGCGGCCCGGCTGCCAACGGCATCGGATCGGCCACCACCAGGGTCGCGGGGGCGCCGCCGATGTCGAAACGCGACACCGTGGTGGCGATCGGCGCGCCGTTGCGCCCCGGCAACGATCGATCGCTCGACACGGGGGCGGTCGCGGCGTCGGGGTCGACCAGCGCCGTCAGGGCGTCGTTCAGCAGGGTGGCGCCATCGAAGTCGAGCCGCAGCCCGATGGGCACGCGGTCGAGCAGGGCCTGCAGGGATGCGAGCCCCGGCCCGGTTTGCGGGGCTGGGCTGCGTTCGACCGCGGGCGGCGGCGCCAGGGGACGGTTGCCCAGCACCTTGCGGATATGCTCGAAGGCGTCGCGCTCATCCGCCGTCAGGTCATCGGGTTCATTGCCCCCTATCGCCTCGGACCACGCGGGCGCCTCGGACCAGAGCGGCCCCGCCAAGTCGGTCACGTCGGCCACGTCCGTCGATTTCGCCGCCGCGCTCGCCGGGGCGGGCCGCATGGCCGGCACAAAATTGGCCGGGACCGACCCAAGCCGCAGGAGCGGAAAGCTGACGACGTTGTTGATGCCGGGCGGCGTCGGGGCAGTCGGCTCGGCCGGGCTGCCGCTCGCGGCGACCGGTTCGGCCGCTGCCGCAAAAACCTCCGGCTCCGGTGTGGCAACCGTCTCGGCGCGCGGTTCGGCTTCGGGGGCGTCTGGCGCGTCGTCCGGGGCCGCAATAGCTGGCGTCGCATCGGGTTCGGGCGCAGCGGCCCTCTCGGCCGGCAGGGCGGCGCCGTGTACGGTCAGCACGCCCCGCAGGCCTGGGCCGCTGCGTTTCGGAACGCAACCGATCTCGACCAGTCGCTGCGGGCCCGGCGCCGCAACAGGCCACTCGAAGCGGCTCAAGGCCAGGCTGTTTCCGTCCCGGGCCGCGGTGGCGAGCCGGTCCGCCAGCGTCGGCGCCGCGTCGCGCAGGCACTCCGCCAGCGTATCGCCGACCTGCGGGGCGGTGGCCCCGAGAAAACGGCGGGCCTCCGGGCCGATCTCGGTCAGCCGGCCCTCCGCGTCGGTTTCCCAAAGGATGCGCGTCACGGGCTGGCGATCGGACTGGCCATGGTCCGGTTGCGACGGCAAGGCGGCATCCGGTTCAGGGGCGACGGGCGCAACCGTGACGGGCTCGGGCACGATGGCGGCGTCGATCACCCCTGGAGGATCGCCGACGGGCGCCGCCGCAACAGGGACGGCGGCCAGCACCGGACCGCCCCGCAGGTCCAGCAGCACCAGGGCGCGCCCGGCCTCCTCGATAGGGTGGCAGGCGAGGACGAGCGGTTGGGCTTGGTCGGGGACGGGCAGGCGTTCGAGGCGATAACCGGCGCCGGCCCGCGGCAGACGCCGGAGGCGCTGCGCCAGCAGCCCGGAGCCGAACAGGCGATGGGTCAGGGCCGTGGCATCGGCCGAGCCCAAGGCGGCCGCGGCGGCGGCATTGGCCCACAACACCGCCATGCTGCCGCGGTCCACCAGCACGAGCGGCGCCTCGCCGGCGTGCGCAAAGCCGAGGCGGTCGACGATCGTCATGGCTTGCGCGGTGTCCAGAAGCGCCTTCATGTCCGGTGCATCGTATCCATGCGGGACCACGCCCCAATCCGACCCGTGTCGTCCACCCCGGCCTCCCCACCCGGCCTTTCGGCATGCTTAAGCCGAAGACTAGCAGTTAAGGCTTTGTTCACGCTAGAGAGGCAACGCCACAGTCCCGGCTTTCCTCACTATGCTGCGTTGCAAAACGATGTTGCATTGCGAAATCGTGGATTGTAGGACCGTGCTGTGCCACAAAAGGGTTGGTCGGGGCGTTTTCTCCCGCAAAACCAACATCGTTTTCACCTGGGTATGAGGAGACCAGCCGTGCCGACGCCGTCCTACGAAATCCCCCCGGAAATGCGCGACCTCGCGGAAAAGAGCGTCGATCAGGCCCGCAAGGCCTTCGAGTCCTTCATCGGCGCCGCCCAGAAGGCGATGGGTCAGGCCGACACCACGGCCAACAGCATGCAGTCGAGCGTGCGGGTCATCGGCGACAAGGCCGTGACCTTCACCGAGCAGAACGTCCGCTCGGCCTTCGATTACGCGTCCCGCGTCGTCAAGGTGACGGACATGCAGGAGCTCATGCAGCTGCAGTCCGAATATGTGAAGGCGCAGATGTCGGCTCTGCAGGAGCAGGCCAAGGATATCGGCTCCACGGTGAGCAGCAGCTTCAGCAAGCCGAACCAGGGCTGAGCCCCATGGCGCTGTCCCGGCGCCATAAGCGGCCCCGCGCCTCGTCGGCTGCGGCCCCGGCTGCCACCCTCCCGCAAGGACATGCTTCGATGACGCCTGACAGCAGCGGCCCGACGGAGCCGGTCCATGACGAGACGGTGGGCCAGGGCTCGGAAGCCACGCCGACCCCTCCGGGAAGCGCGGTGGATGGGCTCGAAGGCGCGGCCGAGGGTGTGCTCGACGGGGCTGAAACAGCCAGCAAGGTCGGCGCCGATCTCGCCGCCGACGCGGTGCGGGCGACGTCCGAGGCCCTCGACGAAGCGCGCGAGCAGCTGAACGTCATGGCGCGGTCGTTGCCGCCTGCGTCAGCCGACATGCCGAAGCTTTTCGGCGCAGGCCTGCAGGCGCGTTCCATCGGAACCCTCGAGGGCATGGCGGCCTTCAACAGCAAGGCCATGGCGGCGTGGCGGAGCAACGCCGAAGCGACGATCCGGCATTGGCAGAGCCTCGCCGGAACCAGGAGCCTGTCGGATGCCATCGCGCTCAGCGCCGAACACGCCCGCCAGGAGCTCGAAGCTATGACGGCACAAACCCGGGAGCTGTCGAACCTCGCAACCACCATCATGCGCGGCGCCGTCGATCCCCTGAACCGCCGCAAGGGCTGAGACGCACCGCCCGGGCTCCGGCCCGGCGGCAGCTTGCTAAGCCCTGCGGCTTCCCTCACAAACGCCGCATCATGGCTTCCATCCCTTCCCCAGACGATCCCGTCGCGCGCCGGCGCACCTTTGCGATCATTTCGCATCCGGATGCCGGCAAAACCACGCTGACCGAGAAGCTGCTGTTGTTCGGCGGCGCCATCCAGCTGGCCGGCGAAGTGCGGGCCAAGGCCAACCGCCGGCAAACCCGCTCGGACTGGATGGACATCGAGCGGCAGCGCGGCATCTCGGTCGTCACTTCGGTGATGACCTTCGAGCACAAGGGGTGCGTCTTCAACCTGCTCGACACGCCGGGCCACGAGGACTTCTCGGAAGACACCTATCGCACGCTGTCGGCGGTCGACTCGGCCGTGATGGTGATCGATGCCGCGCGCGGCATCGAGTCCCGCACCCGAAAGCTGTTCGAGGTGTGCCGGTTGCGCGACATCCCGATCGTCACCTTCGTCAACAAGCTCGACCGCGAAACCCGCGACCCCTTCGACCTGCTCGACGAGATCGAGAAGGTGCTGGCCCTCGACACGGCGCCGATGACCTGGCCGATCGGCCGCGGCCGCGCCTTCGCGGGCACCTACGACCTGCGGCGCAACATGATCCGCAAGCTCGATGCCGATGTCACGGCGCCGATGCTGCCGGTCGATGGGCCGCGCGACGAACGCATCCGCGCCCTGCTGCCGGCCCACGAAGCCGAGGCCGCCCTCGACGAGCTGGAACTCGCCCACGAGGCCGGCCGGCCCTTCGACATCCAGGCCTATCTGGAAGGCCACCTGACGCCCGTGTTCTTCGGCTCGGCGCTGCGCACCTTCGGGGTGGCGGACCTGATCGACGCCCTGGCGGATTTCGCGCCGCCTCCGAAGGGGTTGCAGGCCGAAAGCCGCTTCGTCGCCGCCGGCGAGAAGAAGATGAGCGGCTTCGTGTTCAAGATCCAGGCCAATATGGACCCGAACCACCGCGACCGCATCGCTTTCATGCGGGTATCGTCGGGGCGTCTGGTCCGCGGCATGAAGGCGAAGCTGGTGCGCACCGGCAAGCCGATGGCGTTGAACAGCCCGCAATTCTTCTTCGCCCAGGAACGCGCCCTGGCCGAGGAGGCGTTTCCTGGCGACGTGGTTGGCATTCCCAACCATGGCACGCTGCGCATCGGCGACACGCTGACCGAGGGTGAAGACCTGGTGTTCCGCGGCGTCCCCTCCTTTGCGCCCGAAATTCTGCGCCGGGTGAAGTTGACCGACGCCATGAAGGCCAAAAAGCTGCGCGAGGCACTGCAGCAGATGGCCGAAGAGGGCGTGGTGCAGACCTTCGTGCCTTATGACGGGTCGGGCGCCATGGTGGGCGTCGTCGGCGCACTGCAGCTCGACGTGCTGGCCGAGCGGCTGCAGGCCGAATACGGCCTGCCGGTGTCGTTCGAGACGAGCCGTTTCGAGCTCGCCCGCTGGGTGACGGGGCTTGAGACCGAGGTGTCCAAGTTCCTCAACGCCTACCCGTCCTCGACGGCCGCCGACCTCGACGGGGCCCCGGTGTTCATGGCCACCTCGGCCTTCACCCTGCGGTACGAGCAGGAACGATGGCCGGCCGTAACCTTCTCCGACATCAAAGACTATCAGAGGGCTTCCTAGCTGCTACACTGTCGCGGCGTGGTGGTCCGGGGCGGGAATTACTTGATGATTAAGATTTTGCCGGTGATCATGTGCGGCGGCTCCGGGACGCGGGTGTGGCCCGAGTCGCGCGAAGCCTTGCCGAAGCAGTTCATCCCGTTGCTCGGAACGCGGTCGACCTTCCAGACCGCCCTCGAGATGCTGGGCGACCGCGCGCTGTTCGAGCCGGCCATCGTGATCACCAACCACGATTACCGCTTTCTGGCGGCCGAACAGGCCAAGGAGACCGGCGTCGCGGCCGATATCGTGCTGGAGCCGTCGCGCCGCGATTCAGGCGCCGCCGTCGCTGTGGCGACCGAGCTGGCGCTGCGCCGCGGCCCGGACACCGTTGTGGCGGTCTTCGCGGCCGACCACCGTATCGAGGATCGCGACGCCTTTCTGCGCTATTGCCGCGAGGCCGCCGTGGCGGCCGCGGCGGGGTCGATCGTCACCTTTGGCATCGCGCCGACCCGCCCCGCCACGGGGTTCGGCTATCTGCGGCCCGGTGCGCCGCTCGCTGCCGGGCAGGGCGTGCGCCGCCTCGAGGCCTTTGTCGAGAAGCCCGATGCCGCGACCGCGGCCCGCTACGTGGCGGAGGGCTATCTGTGGAACTCCGGCAACTTCGTGTTCCGGGCCGACACCATGAAAGCTGAGATCGAGCGTTTCGCACCGGACCTCGCGCGGGCCGCCGAGGGGGCCGTATCGGGCGCCCGGCGCGACCTCGGTCTGCTGGTGCTCGACCGGGAGGCGTTCGAGCGGGCGCCGAAGATCGCCATCGATTATGCCGTGATGGAGCGCACCGACCATGCGGCCGTGATCGCGGCCGACATGGGCTGGTCGGACGTCGGTACCTGGCAGGCCGTGTGGGAGCTGAGCGAGCACGACGAGCGCGGCAATGCCATCCGGGGTTCCGGCCTCGTGCTCGACGGCCGCAACAACCACATCCGCTCCGACGAGATGCTGACCGCCGTGGTGGGGCTCGACAATGTGGTGGTGGTGACCACTCAGGATGCCGTGTTGGTGCTCAACGCCGACAAGGCCGCCCAGGTGAAGGACCTCGTCGACCAGCTGAAGCGCGACAAGCGCCCGGAGGCGCTGGAACATCGCCGCTCCTACCGGCCCTGGGGCTATTACCAGTCGATCGACCGCGGCGGCCGCTATCAGGTAAAGCGCATCGTGGTGAAGCCCGCCCAGCGCCTGTCGCTGCAGAAGCATTTTCACCGGGCCGAGCACTGGATCGTGGTGCGGGGCACCGCCGAGGTGACGGTCAACGACAGGGTCACGCTGGTGCACGAGAACGAGTCGATCTACCTGCCGATCGGCTGCACGCACCGCATGGCCAACCCTGGCAAGATCGACCTCGAGCTGATCGAGGTGCAGACCGGCAGCTACCTCGGCGAAGACGACATCGTGCGGATCGAGGACGTCTACAACCGCTCCTGACGGCGCCTAATGGCCGCCAGGGCCCGGCGTTCCGCCTCCGGCGCGGCGCATGGTGCTGATCAACCCTGCGGCCAGCGCGAAAGCGGCCCCGACGCCGAGCGCCACCCGCGGCGCCGCAGCGCCCACGGCGCCGAACAACAGCGCCGTGATGACGGCGCCGTTGGTTTGGCCGAACAGCCGCGCCGTCGCCTGCAGGCCCCCGGCCGCGCCCGCCCGCGCCTTCGGGGCCGACAGGAGCATGTTGCGGTTGTTGGGCGTCTGGAAGAAGCCGAAGCCGAGCCCGCTCAGCATGTTGAAGGCCACCAACGGGGCTAGGTTGTCGCCCAGCGGCCAAGCCGCCGCCAGCCCGAGGCCGAGCGCCAGCGCGATGCCGCCAATGGCGCAAAGCGTAGCGGTCGAATAGCGCTCGCAGAGCCGTGCCGACAAGGGCGCCGCCACCGCCACGGTGGCGGGCCAGGGCGTCATCAGCAGGCCGGTCGTGAAGGCATCGCGGCCGAGGCCGTGCTGCAGGTAGAACGGCAGGCCCACGAAGGCCAGCATCTGGGCCGCAAAGGCGCAGACGGAGGCAATAACGGACAAGCGGATCGGCCCCTGACGCAGCAGGTCGAGCGGGATCAAGGGGGCGGGGCGCGGCGCCTCGCGGCGGATCAACAGCGTCAAGCTTGCAGCCGCCACCCCGAACAGCGCCGCCGCCTCGAGCGGCGCCGCCGTGAGCCGGTCGACGCCGATGATCAGCGGCCCGAACGCGAGGGCGTTGAGCAGTGCGCTCCAGCCATCGATGCGGCGGCTCGAGCCGGGCGGGTTCGGCAGGGCCCGCGAGGCCAGCAACACCAGCACGCCGATCGGCACATTGACGGCGAACAGCCAGGGCCAGGACGCCGCGTGCAGGATGGCGGCGCCAAGCGTCGGTCCGGTGGCCGAAGCCAGCGCCACCGCCATGGCGTTCCAGCCGATGGCGCGGCCCATCAGCCGCTGCGGATAGGTGAAACGCAACAGCGCCGCCATCAGCGACATGGTGGCACCGGCCCCGAGCCCCTGCAGCACCCGGGCCGCCACCAGCGTCGGCAGGTTCGGGGCAAGGGCGCACAGCAGCGACGCCAGCGTGAAGGTGGCAACACCGGCCGTGAAGACGCGGCGGTAGCCGAGGCTTTCGCCGAGGGCCGCAAACGGCAGCAGCGTCACCACCAGGGCCAATTGATAGGCCGAAACGATCCAGATGGCGGCGGCCGGGCTGACCCGCAGGGCACCCGACATGGTGGGCAGCGCCACATTGGCGATGGCGCCGTCGAGCACGGCCAGCACGATGGCAGCCAAAAGGGCCACCACGGCGACGATGCGGCGGGGCGACGGCAGGCCGTCGGCGAGGTCGGGGTGCGAAGATGCTGCGGTCACGACTATTGCGCTGCTTCTACGCTCATGGCTGGCCGCCGACCAGGGTGACGGCGCGCTGTCGACTCAGTCGTCTAAGGCCGCGCGGGTCAAGCGGTTGGCCATATGGCGCCGCGTGCTTTCCCCGATGTCGACCTGCATCATGCTGCGCAGCCGGGCATGGCGCAGAGCGCGGGACCGGATGCCGTGGCGGCCAGCGCCGCTTTCCTCAAGGTCCGAGGGTGTGGTGCCGTAGATCGCCATGGCGATGCCGGACATCAGGCCGGCGCGCGAATTGGTGCTGTCCATCGTGCGGTTCTTTCTTGTTTTGCTCCCACAAGACAAAAGATCGCGGCGGCAGCTTTGTTCCTTGTTAACAATGTTAGGGGTGCCTCAGGCCGCGAGGCCCACCACCGTGGCGGGCTGCCGCAGCCGGGCGAAGCGCTGGCCCGTGTCGCCCACGAAGGTGGCGGGGCCGGTGTGGCTCAACCGGCTGTCGAGATCGAGCCAGATGGTGCCGCCAAGCGCCCGCCAACGACGGCAGAAGGCATAATCCTCGCTCAGATAGGTGCCGGTGGCAGGGTCGATCAGGCTGTCGAACAGGGCGTAGAGCGTGTCGGACGGCGGTTGCTCGTTGGTGCTGGCATGAACGGCGCGGAACTTGGTTTCCGGATAGGCCGCGACCATGCGGTCGAACACGCGACGGTGGATCAGCTGGAAGCCGGTGCCGGCATATTCGGCCGTGGCGAAGCCGTCCTCGACCTGTAGCGCCGCGCCGGTGCAAAGGTGGCCCACATAGGACAGGCCGGCGCGCTCGAGCGGCTCGCCCGCCACGGCGCGGGCCGGCAACTGGGCCCAATCGGTGTTCTTCAGCGGATAGAAGGCCGCCGCGAAATCCCGGTCGGCTTCATGGAGGCGGGTGAACTGGTCGACGTCGAAGCCGATGTCGGCGTCGATGAACAACAGGTGGGTGGCGGCTGGATTCGCCAGGAAATGCGCCACCAACACCGAGCGGGCGCGGCTGATCAGCGAGTCGCCGCCAAGCAGCAGCACGTCGGAGCCGAAGCCGCGCGCTTCGAGGTGGCGCTGCAGCCGCATCACCGACAGCATGAAGGTGTGGGCCACCTGACCGCCGAAGCACGGGGTGGCGATGACGATGTGGGGGCGGTCCATGAGGCGGGTCCGGGGCGCGAGGGCGTTGGTGGTCACCGTCGCGGCGGAAGCTTGCCCGGGGCTGCCCGTCAGACCGATGTCGCCGGCCTCAGGCCCGCACGGCTTCGGCCTGGTGGCGCTTGGCCAGTTCGGCGTCGTCGGCCTGCACGCGCTGCACGATCGGCCGCGCCTGGATGCGCTTCACATAATCCCGGATCGGCGGGTCTTCGGGCACCAGCTTAAAGGCCGTGAGCCAGGACAGCGCCGTGCCCCACAGGAGGTCGGCGGCCGTGAACCGCTCGCCGAACAGGTAGGGCCCCGGGGTGAGCTGCGCCACGATCAGGTCCAGCACGGCATCATAGGTGCCATAAGGCGACATGCCGCGTGGCCCGGGCTCGCGCTCCATGAAGCGATCCACCACCGCGGGCTCGAGGCAGGAGCCATACAGGAACAGCCAGCGCAGGTAAGCGCCGCGCAACGGATCGTCGAGGGCCGGCGCCAGCCCCGCCTCGGGAAACAGGTCGGCCAGATAGGTGTAGATGGCGCCCTGTTCGGTGATGAGCGTGTCGCCCACCGTGACGGCCGGCACCTTGCCGAGCGGGTTCACGGCCAGAAAGGCGTCCGAGCGGTGGTCGTCCGCATTGCGATTGAGCGCGTGGAGGCGATAAGGCGCACCGAGCTCGTCGAGCAGCACGCGGACCCCGGTGGCGCGGGTCTGCGGGGCGTAGAACAGCGTGATCGGCAGGGTGGTGGGCATAAACGGCCTCGTCGATGATCTCCTCCCGCGCCGGCGGGAGGAGGGGAGAGCCTGTTGTTTATTCGGCCGCCGCGACCGTCATCGCCTCGACCGTGTTGGGCGTCTCCAGCTTGCCGGTGGGCACGCCTTCGCCGAAGCGCTTGACGATATAGGTGTCGACCAGCTGCTTGAACTCGGCCGCAATGTTGGGGCCGCGCAGCGTCAATGCCTTTTCGCCGTCGATGAACACCGGGGCGGCCGGGGTTTCGCCGGTGCCGGGCAGCGAGATGCCGATGTCGGCATGCTTCGATTCGCCCGGGCCGTTGACGATGCAGCCCATCACGGCGACGTTCAGCCCCTCGACGCCGGGGAACTTCGTCTTCCAGTTCGGCATCTCGGTGACGATGTAGCTCTGGATGTCACGCGCCAGCTCCTGGAACACCGTCGAGGTGGTGCGGCCGCAGCCTGGGCAGGCAGCGACGAGCGGCACAAAGGTGCGGAACCCCATGGTCTGCAGGATCTGCTGGGCCACCTGCACCTCGACGGTGCGGTCGCCGCCGGGCTCGGGCGTCAATGACACCCGGATGGTGTCGCCGATGCCGTCCTGCAGCAGGATGCCGAGCGCCGCCGACGAGGCCACGATGCCCTTCGAACCCATGCCGGCCTCGGTCAGGCCGAGGTGGATCGCATAATCCGAGCGCGACGCGAGGGTCTTGTAGACCGCGATCAGGTCCTGCACGGCCGACACCTTGGCCGACAGGATGATGCGGTCCTTGGCGAGGCCGATCTCTTCGGCCCGTTCGGCCGAGAACAAGGCCGAGCGCACCATGGCTTCGCGCATCACGGCGCGGGCCTCCGCCGGGCGCGCCGATTTGGCGTTGTCGTCCATCATGGACGTCAGCAGGTCCTGGTCGAGCGAGCCCCAGTTGGCGCCGATGCGGATGGCCTTGCCGTGGCGGATCGCGGTCTCGACGATGGCCGAGAACTGCCCGTCCTTCTTGGCCTTGAAGCCGACGTTGCCGGGGTTGATGCGGTATTTGGCCAAGGCCTCGGCGCAGGCCGGATGGTCGGCCAACAGCTTGTGGCCGATGTAATGGAAGTCGCCCACCATCGGCACGTCGCAGCCCATCTGGGCCAGCTTGTCGCGGATGTGCGGCACGGCCGCGGCCGCCTCGTCGCGGTCGACCGTGATGCGCACGAGCTCGGAGCCGGCGCGGTGCAGGGCGAACACCTGCTTGACGGTCGCCTCGATGTCGGCGGTGTCGGTGTTGGTCATCGACTGCACCACCACGGGGGCGCCGCCGCCCACGAGGACGTTGCCCACCCGCACGCCCACGGTGCGGCGCCGCGGTGCCGGGCCCGCGCGATCGTCGGGGATGTCGGAAGCCACAGGATCCATCAGCACGGGTCGAAATCCTTCGCGCATTGCCTTTGGGTCGAGGGTGTGGGGGAGAAAGGTGGCGGGGTCAAGGTGGAGGCCCTTGGAGGGCAGTCGACCTGGTCAGATTGCGCACTACGCAGATTGCGTAAGCTCCGGCGGGGCGTTACAAAGGATCCATGCTCTTCGACTGGGATGAGGCCAAGAGCGAAAGGACCTTGCACGAGCGCGGGTTCGACTTCGAATTCGTGGCTCATGTGTTCGACCGCGAAACTGAAGAGTTCGTCGACACGCGCAAGGACTATGGCGAAGTCCGCATCATCGCCTTCGGTCGCATCGAGGCCGAGCTTTATGGCGTGGTCTATACGCAGCGCGGCGACATCCGATGGATCATCTCGGCATTCCGATGCCGTCACAGAGAATTGGAGCGATGGAAACGACGCGCGGCAGAAGGCTAGGACCCGGTCGGATCGACCAGGCCAGGGTTGCGGCCACCACGGAGGCGGACACGCGGCGCCACCTCGCCGAAGACGGCTTCGATCCCGACACGCCCCTCACGGGATTCCGCCCCGTTCCGAGCGTCGCCGCGGTGCGGCGCAAGGCCGGCCTGTCTCAGGACAAGTTCGCGGCCGCCCTGCGCATCCCGGTCGGCACTATCCGCAATTGGGAACAGCGCCGCTCCGTGCCCGACCCCGCGGCGCAGGCGTTGCTCACGCTCGTCGATGACGACCCGGAGCGGGCGTTCAAAGTGCTGGCAAAGTAACGCTCGTGACCTCGTACCGAGTGCGCGGATCACCTATTGTGCCGTCACGCAGATCCAGGCCGGTTGCACGAGCACGATGACAAAGCTTCTCGATCAAGCCTTCGCAACGATCCGGCACTCCCCTCCTGAAACGCAAGACGCCGTTGCGCGCATCATCCTCGACATAGTGGCTGGGGACGCGGCTGGCCCCGTTCCGCCCGAACACCTCGAGGCCGTGCTGGAAGGAGAGGCGCAGGCAGATCGTGGGGAGTTCGCCAGCGATGCCGAAGTCGCCGACGCGTTCCGTCGCTTCCGGGGGTGAAGCTTCGCCTGACTCGCCGGGCACGCGGCGATCTCGACATGATCTCCGCAGCCCTCCGTGCCGAGAACCCGGCTGCAGCGGTCCGCGTTGCTGATGAACTGGAACGCGCCCTGCTTCTCCTGGCATCCCATCCACGGGTGGGCGGCGCCGCTTCGCGCTCCGGCGGTTCCCGTACCTGATCTTCTACCGCCTGAACGAAGTGCTGGAGACCGTGGACGTCCTCACGATCCGCCACGGCGCGCGAGCGCCGGAGTAAGCCTGAGCGCCTCAGCCGTCATCACGGCCCGAAATGCCGCACCAACGCCTTCGCTACCTCGCCCGGCATCTCCCGTGGCGGGAAATGCCCCACCCCGTCGAGCATCAGTCTGTCGAACGGCCCCGAGAACTTCGCCGCCACGCCCTCCGCCGTCTCGGGCGGGTTCACGCCGTCGAGCGCGCCGTGGATGTAGAGCGTCGGCGTGTCGATCGTCTTCGTTGCCTTGACCGCGGCGCTGAGCGCGGCGGAGCGCGGGTCGGGGGCGGCTTCGTCCCAGCGGGCGCGGTAGGAATGCAGCGTCACGTCGGCCCAGCCGGGGTTTTCCCAGGCGTGGGCGGCCGCCGCGAAGGTGTCCTCGCCGTACCAGCCGGGCGGGCTCCAATTGTCCCACATGAGGCGGCCGAATCCCTTTGGGTCGGCGTGCACGGCGGCGGCACCGCGCGCGGTGGCCATGAACCAATGATACCATTGCCGCTGGGCTTGCGCGAAGGGCGGGGTCGGAATGCCGCCGAGGCGCGGCGGCGTCGACAGCATGGCCATGGCTCGGATGCGTCCGGGCCAGCCGACCGCCATCGCCTCGGTGGCGTTGGAGCCCCAATCGTGGCCGGCGACATACACTCGCTCGAGGCCGAGCGCATCCATCAGGTCGATGGCGTCATGGGCCAGGATGGCGGAATCGCCGGTGCGGGGCGTGGCGGGATCGCGGAAGCGCGTGCCGCCGAAGCCGCGCCAAGTGGGCGCAATGGTGCGGAAGCCGGCCGCGTTGAGATGGGGGCTGACGCGATCCCAAGTCGAGGCGGCATCGGGCCAGCCGTGCAGCAACAGCACCGCGGGGGCGTCGCGCGGGCCGGCGTCGAACACCTCCATGTCGAGGATCGGGGTCCGTACCCGCGTGGCAGGCGCGATGGTGGCCGGCCCTGCATCCTTGTCGGCGATCGTCATGGCGCGCTGGCCTCCCCGGGCGGCGGCGCCGCGTCGGTGACCCAACGCGGGGACAACCGGATTGGCTCCTCGCACACAGGCGGCGAACCGGCCGGGATGCCCCTCCCTGGAACCGGGAGGGGCATGGCGCCTGCTACTTGGCGGCCTTCGTGCCGCCGAAGGCTTCGCGCACCTCGTCTTCGCCGATGCGCGCGGCCGGGTTGCCGGGCTGGCCGAGGTTCTGTTCTTCTGTGCCGTCGCCCATCATGCCGGGATGCGGCTCGGACGGCACGGCGGCCTCGCCGCCCGCGGCTTCACGCTCGGCCGTGGACCAATGGTCGTCGTGGCGGCCGTCCGGTCGGCCTTCCTGCTCCCAAAGCTCATAGGCACGCTTGGCGATGCGGTCTGTGGTGTCGTTGTCCATTGCGGTTCCGACCTCGATTGCCGCGGACCTCGCCCGCGGTTCACAGCGGCGGGCACCCCTGAAGGGACGCCGCCGCCACACCCTATTAGATAGGGCGTCTCCCGGCTGGCGCTAGGCGAGTCCGCCGCCCCGCAGCCCCACCATCGCCAGGGCGCCGACGCCGAGCAGAAGCAGCGGGTTGACGCGGCTCGCGCTGAGCAGGGCGGTCGAGGCGAGCGCCAGTCCCACCGCCGCCCAGCCGCCGTCGAGCGACTGCAGCAGCACCAGCAC
>NZ_JARPVX010000057.1:0-5475 GCF_033947565.1 Lichenihabitans sp. Uapishka_5 | reverse complement strand
TGCCGGCCGCGACAGGGCGCAGGCCGCCCTCGATCGCCCGCTGCCAGCGGGCATCCCCACCGCCCCGCCGCCACACCAGCGCCACGCCGGTCATCAGCCCCACCGTGGGGCCGAAGATCGCCAGGGTGGCCACCAAGGCCCCGGCGAGGCCGCCCACCTGCCAGCCGATCAGCGTCGCCAGCAGCGAGCCCGGGCCGGGCGCCATGCGGGACACGGCGAAATCGGTGAGGAACTGGCTCGGCGTCAGCCAATGGTGCACCGCCACCACCTGATGCTGGATGCCGGCCACCACGGTTTGACCGCCGCCGACCGAGACCAGCGACAAGGGCGCGAAGACCAGCGCCAGCGCCAGGAGCGGCCGGCTCACCGGTCGCGTCCGAGGCGGCGCCATTCGGCCGCAACGCTGAGGGTCCCCATGGCCACCACCACGGGCAGCAGCGGCCAATGCAGCAGGCCGACGGCCGCGAAGGTCGCGCCCAGCACCACCCAGGGCAGGGGGCGGCGGGGCACCCGGCGGGTCACCGTGATGGCCATCGAGGCGCTGAGCCCCACAGCGGCCGCGGCCGCGCCGTCGAGCGCCCAGGTGGTGGCCGAAAACCCCGACAGCCGTTCGATGCCGGCCGCCAGCGCCACGATCGCCACCGCGGGCGGTGCCACGATGCCGGCGACGCTCGCCAGCGCCCCCGGTACCCCGGCGAGGTCGCTGCCGATCCAAACCGCCATATTGGTGACGTTGACGCCCGGCAGCGCCTGGGCCAGCGACAGGCCGTTGAGGAAGGCCTCCTCGTCAATCCAGGCCCGGTCGGTGACGAATTCGCGCAGCAGCCAGCCGCTGAGGCCGCCGCCGAAGCTCGTCAGGCCGATGCGGCTGAAGATCAGGAACAAGCGGAGCGGCGTCGGCGATGCGAGGGCACGGGGCATGGATCCCGCGCTATACCCTGCGTGACGCCGCCGCAATCACGGTCCCGATCAGGGGCCGCCGTGGCCGCCCACAGCGCCATACACCTGGCCCGTGATGTAGCTGCCCTCATCCGAGGCGAGCAGCACGTAGACGGGCGCGAGCTCGGCCGGCTGGCCGGGACGCCCGATCGGCGTATCGGCCCCGAAGGTCGGCAGCTTCGCGGTCGGCTGGCCGCCCGTCACCTGCAGCGGCGTCCAGAACGGGCCCGGCGCCACCGCATTGACCCGGATGCCCTTGGCGGCCACCTGCTTGGCGAGGCCCTTGCAGAAGTTCGCGATGGCGGCCTTGGTGGCCGCGTAATCGATGATGCCTTCGCCGGGATCGTAGGCGTTGACGGAGCTCGTGGCGATGATCGAGGCGCCCGGCCTCAGGTGCGGCAGCGCCGCCTTGCTGAGGTGGAACAGCGCGTAAACGTTGCACTTGAAGGTGTCGTCGAACTGCTGGTCGGAAATGTCGAGGATGGAGGGCGCCGCATGCTGCATGGCGGCGTTCGACACCAGGATGTCGAGGCCGCCGAGTTTCTGCACGGCGTCGGCCACGAGCTGGCGGCAGAAGTCGGCCGAGCGCAGGTCACCCGGCAGCGGATAGGCCTTGCGCCCCGCGTCTTCGATGAGCTTCACCACCTCCTGGGCGTCGGCCTCCTCGGCCGGCAGGTAATTGAAGGCGACGTCGGCGCCCTCGCGCGCAAAGGCGATCACGGCGGCGCGGCCGATGCCGCTGTCGCCGCCCGTCACCAGCGCCTTGCGGCCGGCGAGACGGCCGGAGCCCTTGTAGGAGGTTTCGCCGTGGTCGGGGCGCGGCACCATCTTGCCGGTCAGGCCCGGCCAGGGCTGGCTTTGCTCGGGGAAGGGCGGCCGTGGATAGGCGGTGGTGATGTTCGGGTCGCGGGTCACGGGCGCCGTTGCCGCCTCATCGGCCCGGGCCGCGGTGGCACCGATGGCAGCCGCGAGGCCGCTCGCCACGGTGCCGCCGAGCAAAAGGCGGCGTCGGGCGTCGGGATGGTTTTCGGACATGGATCCGACCTTTCAACGAAAGCGGCAGCGACCGAAGGATCGCCGCCGTCTATCGCGTCAATGGAGGCCGGACTCGCGCGGTTCCCCCTGGTCTGTGGGACCCTGCCGCGCGGTCAGCGCGCTTGGAGCGGGTTGCTGCCGTCGAGGAAGCCCGAGGCCTCCTGGTGGGTCGGCATGCGGCCCTGCGGGGTCAGCCGGTTGACGATCTCGGGCAGCTCCTGGGACAGCTGCTGCGCCACATCCTGCTCGGAACGGCCGGTGCGCTGGGCGAGCTCGCGGATCATGTCGGGCCCGATCGCCTGCTGAACCTGGGCCGGGGCGACTGTGTGGTTCTCGCCGCCGCCGATCCAGGATTGCGCCGTCTGGCCCATGCCGTTGCGCTCGAAGCTGTGCAGCAGGCCGCCGAGGCCGCCCAACAGACCGCCACCGCCCTGCGGCTCGCTCTGCTGCGGGATCTGACCCTGCGGCGCCGCCGGCTGCGACGAACCGCCGCCCAGCATGTTGCCGAGGTTGCCGAAGCCGCCCGTCATGGCCTTGGTGGCCAGGAGCCCAATCAGCGCGGTGGCGAGCGGCGCATAGGCGGCGCCGAAGCTCGGGCCGTCGTTGTTGCCGGGGCCCTGGCCGAACATGGCGCCGATGGAGTTCTCGAGAATGCCCATGGTTTCGTCCTCCGTGAGGACACGAAACCCGCGGCGACCGGCCGCGGTTCCAAGGGCGTCGCGCTCAGGCCCGGCGGGCTGCGCGTGCGCCATCGTCCTTGTCGGCCATCAACAGCGCGATGGCCTGTTCGAGCGCAGGGCTCGCCAGCTGGGCCGGGCCGGGCGCCACGATGATGTTCTTTTCCATCAGGGCCGCGTGGATGGTGAACAGCAGGTCGCTGGTGGTGCGCTTGCCGGCCTCGACGTCGTCCACGAAGCAGATGAGGTTGAAGGTCATCTGGTCGCCCGCATAGGAGGCGAACAGCACATTGGGCGAGGGGATCTTCAGCACCCGGTCGTGATCCTTGGCGATGCCGATCAACATGTCGCGCATTTCCTCGGGCTTGGCCGCGAGCCCCACCGTGATCGGCAGCAGGATGCGGCCGACGCGGTCGCCCCGCACCCAGTTCTTCACCACGCCGGTCATCAGGTTCTGGTTCGGCACGATCACGGTGGCGCGGTCGAAGGTCTCGATCTCGGTGGATCGCACGTTGATGCGGCGCACGAAGCCCTCATCCGATCCGACCACGATCCAGTCGCCGACCCGGATGGCGCGCTCCCACAAGATGATGAGGCCCGACACGAAATTCGACACCACCGATTGCAGGCCGAAACCGATGCCGACCGACAAGGCGCCCGCCACATAGGTGACCTTCTCGAAGCTCAAGCCGAGATAGCCGGCCGCCACCGCGACCGCGGCCACCACGCCGAGGTAGCCGATGCTGGTCTTGATGGAGTTGCGCAGCCCGGTGTCGAGATGGGTGTGGGGCAGGTAGGTGACGTCGAGCCAGCGCTGCAGCGCCCGCGTCACCGCGATGCCGACGATGAACAAGACCACGGCCACGATGATGGTCGAAAGCGAGATCGTCACGTCGCCGACGTTGAAGCCGAAGAAGGCGCCCTGCAGGGTCGCCAGCGCGTCGCCGGAGCCGATCCGCCATGGCGCCAGCATCAACAACACCGCGAGCACGACCAGCACCACCCGCAGCACGCCCGACAACAGGATGGCGATCTGCTCGAGCGATTCCCGCCGGAACCCGGCCGTGACGATGAAGGTGCGGCCGATGCGGGTTTTCGGCTGCAGCACCGCCCCGATGCCCTGGTCGACCAGGATCATCAGCAGGTACAGCAGCGAGAAAAGGCCCGTCAGATAAACGATCTGCTTGGTGATGAACGAGCCGAAGGCCACATAGCCGGTCAGCAGTGCGACGCCCAGCACGGTCGCCACCGTCCAGCCGAGGATGCGGGCGGGCCCTGACCAGTTGCGGGCCGCGCTCTGCGGGACGGCGCCCTGATCCATGGCGCCGACGATGCGATCGATGCGGTGCAACGTGCGGGCCATGGCGACCGCCACCAGCAGCACGCCGATGCCGCGCACCGCCACGGCGGTCGGCAACGCCACCGCGATGGCGTCGTTGAATGCGGCCAGAAGCTCGAAAGTTGCCACGATGGCCGCGATCGCGATCGTCAGCGCGTTCAGGCTGCGGGCCGAGGCGTCGCTGATCTTGATCAAGCGCCAGTTCGGCAAGCCGGGGGCCAGCAGGCCGCGTGCGAGGCCCGCCATGGTGCCGACCACCAGGGTGCCGAGCTGGATCGACCGGGCGATCGGCTGCAGCCGGAAGGTGACGAAATCGGCGCCGTTCAGCACCCCGAAGGCGGCCGCCACCAGCAGCGTCGGGATCGCCATGGTGACGAAGGCCACCCAGAGCGCGAAGAGGGCCTGCTTCAACCGGGTGGGCTTGGCCTCGGGATGCCGGTGCTTGAAGCGACGCGAGATCCGCAGGGCCGGCCAGAAGATGATCGCCAGGATGCCGATCAGCACCGCCACCACGCTGACCTTCCAGCCCTCGGCCTTGCCGATTACCCCGCTCCACCAATCCTGCCCGAGGTAGACCAGGGCCCGCACATCGGATGGCAGGTCCTTTGCGACCGCCATCCACAGGGCTGGACTGAGCAGGCTCGCCGAACGCTCCAGCACCGAGCGGGCGAAAAGCGCGCGGCGGCGGCCCGCGACCGTGTCGCTGAGCTGGTCGGCCTGCACGCTCAGCACCTTGGCGCGTTTCACGGTGGCGTCGAGGTCGCTGTAGAGCTTTTCCTGCGCCTGGCGCTCGGTCGTGATGTCGGCCGCCTCGGTGGCGGCCTTGTCGGCCGGCTTGGGCCCGAGCTGGTCGAGCCGCGCTTTGGCGGCGTCGAGCCGAGGGGCGAGGTCGGTGACGAGCGCCTGCAGGTCGGTGCTGACGGGGTCGATGTCGGCGCGGAATTGTTGCAGCGTCGCATCCGACACGTCGGTCCGCCCGAGCGCCGCCTCGATGCGGTCCACGACGGCCTTGTCGGCGTCGAGCCGCGCGGCCGGCGCCAGCACCGGCGCCGTGGTCGCGGCCGTCTGCGCCCGGCCCGGGGTCACGGCAGCCCAGCAGCCCAGCAGGGCGAGGGCCATCAGGCAGGCCAGGACGGCGCGGGCGACGGTGGACGCAGGTGATCGCATCAACAGCGACGACTCCTTGGGGTCTGGTTCGAAGTCCCGCCTCAAAGCGGGTGTTTGGGGCGATCTTGCGACCCGCGTGCCATTTGGCGCCCCGGCTCAGGTCGGCGCCGGGTGATGCGAGGCGCCGGCGCCCCGCTCGAGCCAGGCCTGGAGCAGGTCCGGCCAGACGGCCGGCTCCGTGCCGGGTTGGCCCATGCCCCAGCCGTGGCCGCCGGTGTCGAAAACGTGCAGCTCCGCCGGCACGCCGGCCTGCCGGAGGGCCGAGGCCATCAAACGGCTGTTGTCGACCGGCGCGATCGGGTCGTCGGTGCTTTGGGC
>NZ_JARPVX010000056.1:0-25243 GCF_033947565.1 Lichenihabitans sp. Uapishka_5 | reverse complement strand
GCTTCGGGGCGGCGGTGTCGGTGGCGCGTTTGCCGAACATGGCTCAGTCCGTTCCGGTGGGGCGCCGCGGGGCAGCCGTCACGTGGCGAGCCGCTTGCGGCCGAGCCGTGCCACGAGGGGCGACAGCAGGCTGCGCTTGGCGCGTCGCGCCTCGACCCGGCCCGACACCCGGTGGGCCAGGTCGTTGAACAGCCCCGCCACCTTGCCGCCGGCCTCCACTTCGCCGATCATCTGGCCGTTGTTGGCCGCGGTGCCGAACAGCTTGGCGTCGAACGGGATCGTGGCCATCGGACTGAGCTCCACCGCCTTGGCGAAATCCGCCACCGCGATCTCGGGGCGCTTCATCAGGCCGATGCCGTTCATCACCAGCCGCGGCGCCGTGTCGTGGACGCGCGCGGTGCGCAGCAGGTCGACGAGGTTCTTGGCGTTGCGCAGGTTGGCAAGGTCCGGCGCCGCCACCAGCACCACCTCGTCGGCCGCCGCGAGCGCCCGCCGGCTCCATGCCGTCCATTGGTGCGGCACGTCGAGCACGATGCAGGGCACGGAGCCGCGCAGGATGTCGAGCACGCCGTCGAAGGCCGTTTCAGGCAGGTCGTAGGGCTGGTCGAGGGTCGCGGGCGCGGCCAGCAAACTCAGCCGGTCGGTGCACTTGGACAACAGGCGGTCGACCAGGTTGGCGTCGAGGCGGTCGGGCGCGAAGACCGCGTCGGCGATCGATTGCGGCGGGTCCTGGTTGAAGTTCAGCCCGGCGGTTCCGAAGGCGAGATCGAGGTCGACGATCACGGTCGCGACGTCGAGCTCGCGCGAGATCGACCACGCCATGTTGTGGGCCACCGTCGAGGCGCCGCAGCCGCCCTTGCAGCCCGTCACCGCGACCACGCGGCCGAGCGGCGCCGCGGACGGATGCGTATAAAGCTGCGAAATGGCGCGCACGAGGTCCAGCACGCCGACCGGCATCACCAGATAGTCACTGACACCGCGGGCCATCAGGTCACGGTAGAGCACGATGTCGTTGAGGTGGCCGACGATGATGACCTTGGTGCCGGCATCGCAGGATTCGGCCAGACTTTCGAGCGAGCCGAGCAGCATTGCCCGCTCGGCGCTGCTTTCGATGATGATGAGGTTGGGCGTGGGCGCCGCCCGGTAGGCTTCGGCGGCCGCCGCGGCGCCACCCATGTGGACCTTCATGTGGGCGCGCGCCATGCGGCGCTCAGTGCCGACATCGGACACGAGCGCCGCCATGTCGGCCGTTTCGCAGAAGGCTTGGATCGAGATGCGCGGCACCGCGGCGATCTGGGCGCCGCGTTCCGTCGGGTCGGGAGCCTGATCGGGGTCGGTCATCAGAACTGCCCTGCCGGGCCGATGGCGGTCGGGTTGTTGGTCCAACTCGTGCTCGGGTCGATGCCGCTGGTGTCGGCCGTGCCGCGCAGCGACTGGATGGCGCGGGTGCGCAACTGCACGTCGGTCGGGTCGAGCGCGTGGGGCGTCACGAGGTCACGCGGGTCGGCCACCTGGGCCGCCAGGGTCGCCCGGCTAGCACAGCCGAGGTTGTAATAGCTGCGGTTCGACCAGGTCTGCAGCGAGGCGGAGCCGAGGTCGTCCGGCCATTGCCCGCAGCGGCTGGCCGGGCGCGCCTGCAGGGTCAAAAAGGACAGATGCAGCGGCGAAGCGATCGCAGGATCGCGCACCGGATAGGCCGAAACGCTGACGCCGCCCCGGATGCCGAGGCGCAACAACTCGCGGCGCACGGCTGACAAGGTGCGCTCCACCGCCAAGCGGTCGACCGCGCCCTCCGGAATGCTGATCCGGATGGCGCTCTGGCCGCCCGAAAGATAGTCGCGGGCAAAAGATTGCAACTGCTGGGCCTGCACGTGGTCGAGGCGCCCGGCGCCGCCGACGAAGAACACGTCGAGCCGCTGCGGCGCATCGGTCAGCACCACGGGGTGGCGCTGGCGGTAGTCCTCGCTGACGGGCGCCACCGCGACGGCGCGGTCGACCGGGCTGGCGCAGCCGCTCGCCAGGAGGGCCGCGCCGAGCACGGTGGCGAGCGCCATGGCGCGGACCGGTATCAGCATGCCGCGATGCGCCGGGGTTGGGGTGTGGGTCACGGGCGGAGCCTGCATGGGAGGTCAGTCGGTGATGAAGCCGACCCGGCCGCGGTAGTTGCGGATCAGGTCGGGGTTGTCGGCCGTCGAATAGATGCGGTTGATGCGCCCGAGGAACCAGGATTGCGGGTCGCTGGCATCCGCGAGCCCGTCGTCAGGGCGGCTGATCTGGTCGGGCGCCAGGGTCTTGGTGATGTAAGGCGTCACCACGATCATCAGCTCGCTTTCGTCGCGCTGGTAGTCGCGCGAGCGGAACAGCGCCCCGAGGATGGGCAGGTTCATCAGGCCCGGGATGCCGGCGATGGCCTGCTTGCTGGTTTGCTGGATCAGGCCGGCCGAGACGATCGAACCGCCGGACGGCAACTCCACCGTGGTTTCGTGCGTGCGGGTGCGGAAGCCCGTGGTGTTGGCGCAAACGGTTTGCGCGGCGTGCAGCCCGTCGGGTTCCGTCACCTCGGTGGCGAGGTGCAGCGAGATGCGACCTTCCGACAAGACCGTCGGCGTGAAGTTCAGCGTCACGCCGTAGTTCTGCAACGACGTCGTAAAGGTGCAGGTGATGTTGCCGCCCGCGTCCTTGGTGATGGTGCTGCCGCTCGAGATCGGGATGGAGCCGCCGGCCGTGAATTTGGCGCTCTCGCCCGAGATCGCCGCCACGGTGGGCTCGGCCAGCACGTGGGCGACGCCGTTGCGCTCGAAGGCCTGGATCATCGCCGACAGGTGGCCGGCGTTGAGGCCGAGGTTCTGCCCGAGGCCGCCGGGGGTGCCGGCGCCGGTGATGGCATTGAGGGTCGGGGACTGCAGGCTGTTCAGTTTCGCGCCGGCGTTGCTCCAATCGCCGTTGAAGGTGACGCCGAGCTGTTTCAGCACGGCGCGCTGCACCTCCACCACCTGCACCTTCAGCATCACTTGGTCGCGCTCGCGGATGACGAGCGAGTTGATGAGCTTACCGCTCACAACCGTGGTGCTGCCGAACGAGATCGAAGAGCCGCTGCCGCCGCTCGAGGCGGAGCCGCCGCCGACTGCGGTGTAGTTCACGAAGGCGTTGGCGATGTCGAGCGCCCGCTGGGCGTCGACGGCCGAGTTGACGGTGCCGGTCAGGATGATGGTGTCGTCGACCGTCTGCACCCGGATGTCGGCATCCGGCAGCGCGGTCCGGTAGATGGCGCTCAGCTCGCTCGTGTCGCGGCCGACCGTCAGCTCCAACGTGGCGAGCTGGTTGCCGGCCTTGTCGAGTGCGAAGATGGTGGTCTGACCATTGGCGACGCCCATCACGAACATCTTGTGGGCGGAACGCACCACGGCATTGGCCACCGCCGGATTGCCGATGAACACTTCCGAGGCGTCGCCCGGCAGGTCCACGATCGAGGATTTGCCCACAGCCAGCGTGAAGCGGCGCACCGGCTGGGTCGGCGCCACCTTGACGAAAGGCGGGGCCGGCACCGAGGCCACGTTGCGACCCTGGTCGATGATCGGCTGGGCCCGCGCGGCGTGTCCGATGAGTGTCGAACCGAGCGCCAGCGCCGCCAGAACGATGGGTGCGGCCTGACGGGCGCGGCGGCTAATGGGTGCCGGCATCGGTCTCGATCCCATAGCGGATGACGGTGGTTTTGCCATCGGCGATGGCGACGTGGCCCGTCTGGGCCGCGTCCTGCATGGAGCGCAACGCCAGCGAGAGCTGGCCCGTGCGCTGGGCCAGGATCACGGTTTCGGCCTGGACGGGATCGAGCTCGAGCGTCGCGGTGCTGCCGACCTGGGTGGGCGCGCCGTTCTTGTCCTGGATGTTCTGGCCGATGGCCAAGACCTTGACGTTGGTCAGCAGGGTTTCGCTGTTATAGGATTCGGCCATGGCCGTGCCGCTGCCTTTGACGGTGCGGATCACGTCGACCCGGTCGTTCGGCAGCACGAAACCGCCGGCCGAGGTGGAGCCCTGGGCGTCGATCGTGATGGCTACGGCCCGCATGCCGCTCGGCAGGACCGCCGACAGGAACCCTGCCGTGGCGCCCTTGATGAGGCTTTCGCGGCGGATCGGTTCTCCGGCATAGAAATTGACGCGTGCGATGGACCCGGTGAGTTCGGCCACCACCTTGTCGTCGTGCTGGATCATGAAGGCGGTGATCGACGCCTTGGGCCAGGTCTGCCAGCCGAGGTCGTCGGCCGACACGAGCTTGCCGAGCTGCAGCTCATGGGTCGCGACCAGGATCTGGTCGACCGGGGCCGCAACGGGCGGGGGCGCCGCTGCGGCAACTGGTGCCGGAGCTTGCGGCTTCGGGCTCAAGGCCAGCATCACGGCCCCACCGGCCGCCGCCACCCCTAGCACCAGAACAGCAATTCGTATCGGATTCATGGCCTTCGCTTCACGGGCGGCGCAAGGCTCGCTCTCCCCCGAAGGCTAGGGTCCGAAACGTCAAGGCATGGTTAATGCGGTGTTGCTGCCACCATCCTGGCGCAAGCTTCGCTTCAGGGGCCGGCGACGACCTGCCAGAGTGCGGTCTGCGGATAAAGAACGAGGCCCGCGATGGCGAGCGCAACCCCATAGGGGACGCCATTGTCCTTCCGATGCAGGCGCGCCAGCCAGGCGCGGGCCTGCAGGCGTTCCGGAAGCACCAGACGGCGGAACTGCAGGAGTCCCAAAGTGAGGACGGCGCCGAGCAGCGACGCCAGCAAGCCATAATCGGCGAGGCTCGACCATCCCAGCCACACGGCCGTCGCGGCCGCCAGCTTGGCGTCGCCGCCGCCGATCCAGCCAAAGGCGAAGAGTGCGAAGGTCAGCGCCAGCACGGCGGCGCCGCAACTCAGGTGATCGACGAGGATCTGCGAGGCCGGCAGGCCGGCCATGGCCGCAAGGCCGACGAAGCCCACCACCAGCCCGAGCGACACCCGGTTGGCGATCGTCATGGTGAGGATGTCCGAGGTGGCCGCGAAGGCCATCGCCAGCGGAAACATCGCGAGGGTCAACAGGTCCAGCACGACAACATCCGTTGAGGTTCGGTTGGGGTTGGCGGCGGCGCGGGGCCGCGCTCACCGGGAGCAAGGCTGCGCGCCGCACGTGGCATGGGTCTCGACCGGCTCATGGGAGGCCGGTGGTTGACCCGTTTAACCGAGGGCCGACGAGATCGACTGGAACTTCGTGTTCAGCTTGGTCCCGATGCTGGTCAGGACCGTGATGATCACAACACTGATGAGGCCGGCGATCAGGCCGTATTCGATGGCAGTCGCACCCGACTCATCCTTGGCAAAGCGCGTCACAAGCGTCTTCATGCTACTCTCCACGTCTTGATCCACTCGCAAGTCAATCAAGCCTGCGAATGACGTCACGATAGGAAGGCGTAGATTTCGACGAGGTTAATTCGTCTTGGTGCGTATCGTGACGAAATCACAGCTTCGATAATCTCGTAAATATTTACCACGAGCCATCGCTCTATTTGGACTGTAAGCCCGGAAGCTCCCTCGGAGCAGCGCATCCACACTCCGCCACACCGCTTTCGGCAGAAACCAATTCAACCAATGTTTACCCTTTCGGGGGATGGTTTTCCGACGGGCCGCTTTGCCCGGATGCGGTGCGGCCGGGACCGCGCTGCGAAGCTGGACGGCGAACCGTGACGCGATCCTTCAGCCCTGTTGTCTTGGCGATCTGCTGCTTGGCTTTGCCGATCGGGCCAGCCCTGGCGGATCCCGCGCCCGACCATGTGGTCGTGCAACTCGACAAGGCCAAGCTCGTCAAGGTGCCGGCCCATGTGGAAACGGTGGTGATCGGCAATCCCAGCATCGCCGACGTCACCATGATGAAGCGCAACGGCCTGATGGTGGTCACCGGCAAGGGCTTTGGCGAAACCAACGTCATCTTCGTCGACACCAATGGCCAGGCCCTGTCGGAGGCCGTGGTGACGGTGGTGTCCGGGGCCGCGATGGTGACGGTGCAACGCGGCATGGACCGGGAATCCTATTCCTGCGCGCCACGCTGCCAGCCCACCGTGGCGCTCGGCGATGCCACCAAATTCCTGACGGATGCCTCGAGCCAGATCACGAGCCGCAACACGTTGGTGACGCCCGTCCAGCACTGAAGCGGGCGCAAGGCTGCCGGGCGCCGGGCGGGCCGCGACGCTGTCGCACGGGCGTGCTAAGCGGCCTGCCATGGCTCAGTCATCCGTTTCCGTGGTGGTGTTCGATATCGGCAACGTGCTGATCGAATGGGACCCGGTTCATCTTTACGCCAAGCTGTTTCCCGGCCGCCCCGAGGCGATGCGCTGGTTCCTCGATACGATTTGCACATCCGCCTGGAACCTCGAGCAGGATGCCGGCCGACCCTGGGCCGCGGGCGTCGGTGTTCTCGTGGAGCGTTATCCCGAATGGCGGGCCGAGATCGAAGCCTATGACCGGCGCTGGCACGAGATGGTGCCACAGGTTATCGCGGGCTCGGTGGCGATCTTGACCCGGCTCGCGGAAGCCGGGGTACCGGTCTATGCCATCACGAACTTCTCGAGCGACAAATTCATCGAGAGTGCGGCTCGCTTCCCGTTCTTCGCCACCTTCAAGGGCGTGATCGTGTCGGCCGACGAGGCCCTGTTGAAGCCGCATGCGCCGATCTTCGCGCTGTTGTGCAGCCGCTATGGCGTCGCGGCGTCGCAATGCGTGTTCATCGACGACAATGCCGACAACGTCGAAGGCGCGCGGCGAGCCGGCATGACCGCGCTGCCGTTCACCGATGCGCCCACGCTGCGGCAGGCGCTGCAAGGCCTCGGCCTGCCGGCCTGATTGGTCCCCCTCCCCCTGGAGCACCCCGCCATGGTTCCCGAACTCGCCACCCGTCTCGACCTCGCCGTGTCGGCTGCCCGGCAGGCCGGCGCGCATCTGCGCGACCTGTATGAGCGGCGCGGCGAGCTGGTGATCGAGCAGAAGGGCCGCAACGATTTCGTGTCCCGCGCCGACCGCGAGGCGGAAGCCCTGATCAAGGATCTGGTGGCGGCACATTATCCCGGGGACGCCTTCATCGGTGAGGAAACCGGCGCCGCCGGCTTGGCGGCGTCCGCCGGCGCCATCTGGGTGGTGGATCCGCTCGACGGCACCACCAACTTTCTGAAGGGCGCCCACAATTGGTGTGTCTCGATCGGCCTCGTGCTCGACGGGGTCATCGCGGCCGGCGTCATCTATGACCCTCTGCGCGACGAGATGTTCGAGGGCGCCGTCGGGGATGGCGCCCGTGTGTCGGGGCGCCCCATCGCGGTCAGCACCGTCACCGACCCTGGCGAGGGCGTCATCGGCCTCGGCATCGTGCCGCGAATCGGCGCCGACCGGTTCTCGGACGATGCCCGCGCGCTCCTGGCCACCGGCATGAGCTTCCGTCAGGTGGGGGCCGGCGCCCTGATGCTGGCCTATACGGCGGCCGGCCGCGTCGATGCTTATTTCGAGCGGCACATGTGGGCGTGGGACGCGACCGCCGGGCTGGCCCTGATCCAGGCGGCCGGCGGCGCAGCCCTGCCCTACCCGACCGGGCCCGCCTCCCTAAAGGGAGGCGCCGTGCTGGCCGCCAACCCGGTTTTGCTGGCTCGCCTCGAGGACCGGCTTGGAGGTTTGGACGCGCCGGTCGCCGGCGCCTGACATCAAGGCTCCGCTTCAGCTCAAGGCGAGGAACCAAAGCGCGTCACTTTCCATTGTCCAACCACACGGATGAGGAGAGTTTTATGCGCAATGTGATGTTTGTTCTTGCAGCCACTGCCCTGTTGACCGGCAGCGCGTTCGCCCAGGACAACACCGGGTCGCAGACCGATCCGAGCGCCGCCACCGGGTCGTCGAATGCCGCTGTGAACCCGAAGGGCAACGCGGGTTCGTCCGTCAATGCCTCCGGCACCGTGCAGATTGTGGCGCCGTCCGCGCTTGAGAAGGGCGCCAACAGCTTCACCGAAGGCCAGGCCCGTTCGCGTCTCGAAGGCGCAGGTCTCGCCAGCGTGACTGGCCTTCACAAGGACGATCAGGGCATCTGGCGTGGCAAGGCCATGCACAACGGCAAGGCCGTCGATGTCGGGTTCGATTACAAGGGCAACATCGGCGCGCAGTGAGCGGCGGCGCCTTCGTAGCCGCAGCCGGCGCATCACGCGTCCCTTGTCACCGATTCAAAGGAGATCACCATGACGCAGCAAACCTATACCGCCCTGTTCGACACCTATGCCTCGGCCTCGACGGCCGTGACGCGCCTCGAGGGCGCCGGCGTGCCGCATGACTACATCAGCATCGTGTCGAACGACGAGTCGCATCGTGAGCATACCGCCGATCACGCCGGCACCGGGACTGGCGCTTCGCTCGGCACACTTCTGGGCGGCGGCGCCGGCCTGCTGGCCGGTCTCGGTCTGCTGGCTATCCCGGGCCTCGGCCCGGTTGTGGCGGCCGGCTGGCTTGCCTCGACGCTCGTCGGCGCCGGCGTGGGTGCCGCGGCAGGCGGCATCGTCGGTGGCTTGACGGATGCGGGCATCAGCCACGACGACGCCCATGCCTATGCGGAAGGCATCCAGCGCGGCGGCACCCTGGTGACCGTCAAGGCCGACAACAGCCAGGCCGCGACGATCACCAATATCCTCGATGAAGAAGGCACCGTGGATCTCGATGCGCGGACCCGCGATTGGCGCGAGACGGGTTGGTCGGGCAGCTACGCCAGCGATCCGGCTGTGGCGCCCGATGGCTCCGTGGTGCCCGGTACCCTGGCGGCGCCGGTTGCGCCCGTTGGTGGGGTTGCACCGCGTGCCGACGATCCGAACCGCTCGCGCGTTCGCGTTTACGACAGCACGATCTGAGTCCACAGGTGCGAGGCAGGTTCGCCTCGCACCGCATCGATACCCCCAGCGTTCGATCCGGGTTTCTTACCGGTTCATCGGAATGGCGGTTCGTCGAAGCTGCGCAGCTTGCGGGAATGCAGGCCGGCGCGGTTTCGGCGTAACCCGTTCAAGGCTTCGAAGCCGATCAGCAGATGTTCGCTGACAGCGCGCTCGTAGAATGCATTGGCGGCACCGGGCAATTTGATTTCACCGTGCAGCGGTTTGTCGGATACGCAGAGCAGCGTGCCGTAGGGCACCCGCAGCCGATAGCCCTGGGCCGCGATGACGCCGCTTTCCATGTCGACGCCGATCGAGCGCGACAGGTTGATGCGACGCCGCTCCTGCGAAAAGCGCAGCTCCCAGTTCCGGTCGTCGTAGCTCACCACGGTACCGGTGCGCAGGCGCAGCTTCAAAGCCTCTGGCTCTTCCCCGGTAACGACCGCGGCGGCATGCTGCAGGGCGAGCTGCACCTCGGCCAGGGCCGGCACCGGCACGTCGGTCGGCACCAGTTCGTCGAGGATGCGGTCGCGCCGCATATAGGCATGGGCCAGCACATAATCGCCGATCGTTTGCGATTGCCTCAAGCCGCCGCAATGACCGACCATCAGCCAGCAATGCGGGCGCAACACCGCCAGATGGTCGGTGATGGTCTTGGCATTCGAGGGTCCGACCCCGATGTTGACCAGCGTGGTGCCGTCGGCATTGCCGTTCGCATCCCGGCTGACCAGGTGGTAGGCCGGCATCTGGAAGCGGTGCCAGGGCGAGGCGGCCATGACGGCTTCCGGCTCGGCCGTGGCGGCCTCGTGGCGCTCGACCACCACGCCACCCGGCACGATCAGTCGCTCATAGGGGCTGTTCTCGGCCTTCAGCAGGTCGAGGCCTACCCGCACGAACTGGTCGACATAGCGATGGTAGTTGGTCAGCAGGATCCAGGGCTGCACCGCCTGCCAGTCCGATCCGCAATAATGCACGAGCCGGCGCAGCGAATAATCCACCCGGGCCGCATCGAACAGCGCCAAGGGCCGAACGGGATCGTTCGGGTCCATCTGCCAAAGTCCGTCCGCGATCTCGTCGCCGACGGCGGATAGTTGCGGCGTCGGGAAGAAGCGGGCGAGGTCGGCCGCCGTCGTGCCCGACAGGCCGCCGCGCGTGCCGGCCTCGACCACATAAGGATAGGGGATTTCCTGCAGGCTCGGGCCGACCTCGATCGTGGCGCCGAAATCGTCGACCAGCGGCCGCAACTGGTCGAGCAGGTAATTCCGGAAGGCTTTCGGCTGCGTCACCGTGGTGGCATAGGTGCCGGCACCCTGGAACTTGGCCGTGGCCCGCTTCAAACGCGGCATCGGGCCCTGGGGCGCATAGGTGACGCGCAGCTCGGGATAGCGGAACCTTACCCGGTCGGCCGGATCGGGCGGCGTGCCATCCTCCATGAAGCGGACGAGGGCCTGGCGCAGGGTGTCCGTAGCCTGCTGGTCGAGCGCGATCAGCCGGTCTACCGCCTCGACGGGCGAGGCCATGGCTTCCATCGGCTGTAATTCGTCGACCGGCATGGCGCTCCTCCCGCCGGCCCCAACCCGACGCTCGTCCGGTGATACCGTCACGGCGGCATCAAGGCGAGGAGTTTGGCGCTGTATCGGGGCGTCAGGGTTCCGGGCCGAACGGCCGATGCCGCGCCCGCCCGGCGAGGAAGCGGCTCAGTCTGACCCTTTCGGACCGGGCACGGCGGAACCGGTAGGGTCCGGTCACGCTGAAGGCCGGGAAGAACTCGCCGTTGATCTCGGCCCGCACGCGCGACGCCAAGGCGGCCAGCCGCAGCCGGCGCACCACGACGGCCCGCCGCCAGGGCCACAACCGCGACCGCATCCGGCACAGCGCCATGCCGTCGTCGAGCGCCATGACCTGGATCAAGGTGTAGTCATGGAGGATGTAGGTTCCCCCGGCCCGGAAAGGCACCGGCATCGCTTGAAGCCTCCGCCTCGCATACATCTTCGGGACGCTAGGGTGCGCCGCCGCGTTTGTCAGCCTTGCCGGGTCAATCCATGTCGACCGCCTTGTCGGCAGTCCGCTCCGGCGGGCGGCTGGACGCGGTGTGGCCGCGTCGCGCCAGGGGGACGGTGCAGTTCACCACGCATTCCGAGCGCGCCACCACGGGATCGTCGTAGCGGGTCTCCACTTCGATGATGGCCCGGCCGCGGCGCCAGGTATAGGTGCAGGCCCAGGTCCGGCTCTTGGCGCAGGTCTCGAGCTCGGGATAACAGCGTGGGTCCTTGGCGTCGCAGATATCGGCGCCGGGCATGAAGAAGGGCGTGTAGCCGAGCCGGCGCAGGGTGTCGCGCGCCTCCGCATAGGGCATCATGTTGCGGAATCGCGAGCCTTCGGCCGATGCGCCCGTGGCGGCCAAAGCCCACGAGAGCCCCAAGGCTGCCATCAAGAAACCGGATCGCCTGACGAGGCCCATCCTTTGCTCGTCCCCTCCGGCATCGCCCGGATGGCGATGATGCCGGGGCAGCATGGGCGAGGATGCTTAAGGCGCGGTTTATCGTCGGCGCTGTGGCGTTCAGGCCGCGGCAGGTCGCCGGTCGGCGCCTTCGAGCAGCCCCATCACCGACAGGTCCGACACCAAGGGCCGGTTCACCACATGCACCGGCACCTTTCGGCGCCGCGCTTCGCGGAGAATGGTGTTTTCCTGCTCGGGATCGGGCAGCGCCAGCAGCAGCGCCGCGGCGCCGGCGAGGTCGCGTGGCTCGAAGGCGCGGTGGGCCACCTCGACGGCGAAGCGAGACGCGTAAAGCCACGCTTCGGCCGGCATGCTGTCCGCGACGAAGAACACGTCGTCGTTGCGCAGCACTGCGAGGCGTAGCAGGTTCAGGGCGTGGCGGGGCTCGGCCACCACTACGACGCGGTCAAGGTCGGTCGGGCGAACGGGGACGGGAAACGGCATGGTACGGACTCGGATCGGGATGTCGGACGGGATGGGCGAAGAGCGGGCGCATGGAGCGCCAACAGGTCCGCATCGCCATCAGGGTTCCGATCCCGATCGCTGTCCAAGGTGACACAGCATCTGCAGCCGCGCGGGGCCGCACGGTTGCGAGCGTCGGGACATCGTCACGCCACCGGCGCACGTCGTCCCCGGCGAGATCGCCCAGGCCCTGGGCAAAGGATTTCGACATGACAGCCTACAACATGCGAGTGCGGCTTCTTCGTATATCAGTCTACAAAGATTGTCAATTATCGGAGGGTGATGAGGGCTCGATAATGGCTGGGTTCAGGTCGCGCGAACCAGGCCGAGTGTGACGCTGGGTCGATTTCGGACAAAGATCCCTCCTATTGGTCTATATGGCATGTCGAGTAGATTGATGGCCAACAAGGCGCTCCCTTGCCTTTCGCCGCGGTGACGCCACTTGGCGGCCATCACCGGAGTGAGCGGCATGGATTACACCTTTGCGATCGGCACCGACGATCCCCGCGCGTTGTCGGCCCCTTCGGACCCCGACGCCGTGGCGATGGCCGTGCAGGCGATCCGCACCCATCATTGGGATGACCTGCGTCAGCGGCCACAAGCGGTCGTCACGCTGATGGGGGCTGGCGGGCTGGTGACGCGGCCGAGCGAGCGGTTGGACGAATTCGTCGAGCGGGTGCTGCCCGCCAATCCGGCCGCACCGGCCGACACGCTGCAGCCCGGCGACCTGAACAGTCCCGACTGCAACGCCGACTGAGCGGTGCGGCTCTCGCTTTAAAGGGTCAGGCGCTGGCCCGCGTCGGCTCGGCGATCTCCGGCAGCCGGTCTGCCATATAAACGTCCAGCGCCTCGGCCTCGGCAGGCGTCAGCCGCAAGCCGAGCTTGGTGCGCCGCCACAGCACGTCGGCGGCCTGCCGCGCCCATTCGGCGCCGGCCAGGTGGTCCACTTCGGCCGCGTAAAGCGTGTCGCCGAAATGGCGCCCGAGGTCGTCGAGCGACCGCGCCTTGCCCAGGATGGTGCGGGCCGTGGTGCCGTAAAGCCGCGCCAGGCGGTGGACATGCCGTGGTGTCAGGAACGGCCAGTCGCGCCGCAGCGCCGCCACCAGGGCGTCAAAGCCGTCGATCGGGAAGTCACCACCGGGCAGCGGCGTGCGGCCGGTCCAGCCCACCTCCCGGTCGAGCCCGGGAAGGTGGGGCCCAAGGATCTGCAGCGCGTGTTCGGCGAGTTTGCGATAGGTGGTCAGCTTGCCGCCGAACACCGACAGGAGCGGCGCCCGACCGGCCCCGCCGTCGAGGTCGAGCACGTAATCGCGCGTCGCCGCCTGGGCGGCGCCCTCACCGCCCTTGTCGTAGAGCGGCCGCACGCCCGAATAGGTCCACACGATGTCGGCCTTGCGGATCGGCGTGCTAAAATATTCCGCCGCCGCACCGCAGATGTAATCGATCTCCTCGTCCGAGGCTTTTACGTCGGCGGGGTCGCCCACATAGTCGCGGTCGGTGGTGCCGACCAGCGTGAAGTCCGCCTCGTAGGGGATGGCGAAGAAGATGCGGTTGTCGGCGTTCTGGAAGATGTAGCAGCGGTCGTGGTCGTAGATCTTCGGCACCACGATATGCGAGCCCTGCACGAGCCGCACCTTGGCGGCCGTGTTCTGCCGCAGCGTGGTGTTGAGCACGCTGCCGGCCCAGGGCCCGGCGGCATTGACCACCGCCTTGGCCCGGACCGTGCGGCTGGCGCCGCTGTCCCGGTCCTGCAGGGTGAGGCTCCATTCGGACGAACCGCGCTCGGCGCTGACGGCCTTGGTGCGGGTCAGCACCACGGCGCCGCGATCGGCGGCATCGCGGGCGTTCAACGCCACCATGCGGGCATCGTCGACCCAGCAGTCGGAATACTCAAATCCCTTGTCGAACTCTCCCGCCTTCAGCGGCTTGCCGGCGACGTCGCGCCGGAGATCGAGCGTGCGGGTCGCGGGCAACCGCTTGCGGCCGCCGAGATGGTCGTAAAGGAACAAGCCGAGCCGCAGCATCCAGGCCGGGCGCAGCCCCTTGTGGTAGGGCAGCACGAAGCGCAGCGGCCACACGATGTGGGGCGCGATGCCCCACAGCACCTCGCGTTCCATCAGGGCTTCGCGCACCAGGCGGAACTCGTAATGCTCGAGGTAGCGCAGGCCGCCGTGGATCAGCTTGGTGGCGGCCGAGGAGGTGCCGCTGGCGAGGTCGTTCTGCTCGCACAGCAGAACTTTCAGGCCGCGTCCGGCCGCGTCGCGGGCGATGCCGCAGCCATTGATGCCGCCGCCGATCACCGCGAGGTCATAGATCGTGTCCAAGCCCGCGCTCCCTGGTCTTCATTGTTATTGTGAGCGAACATAAAACGAAAAATGCGGGCGAACAAGCGAACATCCTGGCGGAGCGGTCGTGTCGCGGCGGCCGGAGAAACGCTTGCGTCGGCGGGTGGGAATGGGGAAAGTCCCCCCGCGAGACGGCCATCCAAGGCCGCGAACCGGGCGGAGGGCGCGCATGGCCACACGGATGAACGTCGCGATGCGCGGGCTCTTCGCGACGCCGGTCGCGGCGCTCGAAGTGCCGGACGCGGCGGCCCTGAACGAGAAGCTGGCGGCGGCGATCCTGCGCCGCCGGGACCAGCAGGCCTCGATCCAGGCTTCCAATGCCGGCGGCTGGCATTCCGATCACGGCCTGCTGGAATGGGCGGCGCCCTGGGCCGGCGAGGTGATCGAGCTCGGCCGGGGCATCGCCGGGCAGTTGACCGCCAACCGTCGCGGCGAGCGCGTCGCAATGGACTGGAAGGTGCAGGCCTGGGCCAACGTCAACAGCCTCGGCCACGCCAACGTGTGCCATTACCACCCCGGCTCCTTCTGGTCGGGCACCTATTACGTCGATGACGGCGGCTGCGCGGCCGACCACAGCCTCGGCGGCGAATTCGAAATGCTCGACCCGCGCGGCCCGGGTCCCGGCATGTATGCGCCGGGTTTGAAGTTCGCCGGCGAGGACGGCGCCTCGGTGGGAGCCTCGGAGGTGATCTGGCCGAAGCCGGGGCTGCTGGTGTTGTTCCCGTCCTGGCTGATGCACCAGGTGCGGCCTTATCGCGGCACCCGCACCCGCATCTCGATCGCCTTCAACCTGAGCCTTTAGGCCGATGTCGCTGCCGACCGCCAAGCTCGGCTCGCGCCGCCAAAGCGAGATCGTCGACTGGCTGCGGGAACGCGGCCGCGTGTCGGTCGAGGATCTGGCGGCTCATTTCGGCGTGACGCCGCAAACCATCCGCCGCGACCTGAACGACCTCAGCGACTCGCAGATGGTGGTTCGGGTGCACGGCGGCGCCATGGTGGCGTCGGGCGTCGTCAACCTCGCCTATGAGGCGCGCAAGCTCATCGCCGGTCCGCACAAGAAGCTGATCGGCGAAGCCGCGGCCCGGCTCGTTTCGGACCATTCTTCCGTTTTCATCGCCATCGGCACCACGGCCGAGGAGGTCGCCCGGGCGCTGACCGGACACGCGGGGCTGCTGGTCATCACCAACAACCTCAACGTCGCGGTCGAACTCTACCGGCATGCGGCCATCGAGGTGTTCCTCACCGGCGGTACGGTGCGGCAGGCCGACGGCGGCATCGTCGGCTCCCACACGGAAAGCCTGATCGGCCAGTTCCGCGTCGACCTGGCGATCATCGGCACCTCGGCCATCGATGTTGACGGCACGCTGCTGGATTTCGACATCCGCGAGGTGCAGGCGGCCCGGGCCATCATCGAACATGCCCGCCGGGTCGTGCTGGTGTCGGACGGCAGCAAATTCGCCCGATCGGCACCCGTCCGGGTGGCGCATCTGAGCGAGATCGACACCTTCGTGACCGACCGGCTGCCGTCCCCCGCGGTGGCAGACCTGTGCCGGGCCCATGCGGTCGAGGTGATCGAGGCCGGCGGCCCGCTCGACCAGGAGGACGACAGCTAAGCTTTCGTTCCGAGGCGCGTTTTATTCGCTTGCCGAGCGCGTAATTTTCGACATACGGTTCAACAACATCAAGAAGGCGCGCCTAGCGCCGCGGGCGCACATCGGCGCCGATAGGGAGACGACACGATGCGCGACCTGCGCATGCTATCGATTACGATTTTGAGCGCCCGTGTCGCGGGAAGGCGGTTCCGTTGAGCTTCGTCCTCGATCGCGTCGGCTACAAGGTCGGTGCCGAAACCCTTATCGACGACGTGTCGTTGCGGCTCGAGCCGGGCAGCATGAACGTCCTGCTCGGCCCGACGCTGTCGGGCAAGACCACGCTGATGCGTCTGATGGCAGGCCTCGACCGGCCGACCAGCGGCCGGCTCAGCGACGACGGGGTCGACCTCACCGGCATGCCGGTGCGCCGCCGTTCGGTCGCCATGGTGTATCAGCAGTTCGTCAACTATCCGACCTTGTCGGTTTACGAGAACATCGCCTCGCCGTTGCGCGTGCAGGGCCTGCCGAAGGCCGAGATCGAGGCGCGCGTGGCCCGGGCCGCGAAGCTGCTGCGGTTGGAGCCGATGCTGTCCCGCACGCCGGCGCAACTGTCGGGCGGCCAGCAACAGCGCACCGCCATCGCGCGGGCCCTCGTCAAGCAGGCCCGGCTGGTGTTGCTCGACGAGCCGCTGGCCAACCTCGACTACAAGCTGCGCGAAGAATTGCGGGAGGAACTGCCGCGGCTGTTCGCCGAAACCGGGGCCATCCTGGTCTATGCCACCACGGAGCCCACCGAGGCGCTGTTGCTGCGGGGCCAGACCGCGACGCTGTGGGAAGGCCGCCTGACCCAGGTGGGCCCGACCGCCACCACCTATCGCGATCCCGAAACGATTGACGCCGCGCGGGTGTTCTCCGACCCGCCCTTGAACGAGCTTGTGGTCACCAAGGCCGGCGCCATGATGGTCTTGTCGGACGGCCGCAAGCTGCCGGCCGATGGTGCGTTGCAGGGGTTGCCGGACGGGGCCTACCGGCTGGGCTTCCGGGCTGATGCGGTGACGATCGGCGCGGCGCGCGCCGGCCAGCTGAGCGTTCCGGGTCGGGTCGCCGTGGCCGAGATCAGCGGCTCGGAAAGCTTCGTGCACGTCGACACCGGCTTCGGCACCTGGGTCGGGCTTGTCGAGGGCGTGCATGAATGGCAGCCCGGCGACGCGACCGAGATCCAGTTCGATCCCGCACGCGCCTACGTGTTCGACACGGCCGGCCGGCGCATGCGGGCCACCGGCCTCGCGGCCACAGCCTGAGGAGCCGGCCATGGCTGATATCACGCTCGACGGCATCGCCCACGCCTATGGCGGCGGCAAACCCGCCACCGAGGCCGGCTACGCCCTGAAGCCGCTGCACCACGTGTGGGAGGCTGGCAAGGCTTACGCCCTGCTGGGCCCTTCGGGCTGTGGCAAGACTTCGCTCCTGAACATCATCTCGGGGTTGGTGATCCCTTCCGAAGGACGGCTGTTGTTCGGCGACCGCGACGTGACGCGGCTGCCGACCGAGCAGCGCAACATCGCCCAGGTGTTCCAGTTCCCGGTGATCTACGACACCATGACGGTGGCCGAGAACCTCGCTTTTCCATTGAAGAACCGCGGCCTGCCGAAAACCAAGATCACGGCGCGCGTCAACGAGATCGCGGCGATGCTCGACCTCGAGCCGACGCTGCATCGCCGTGCCCGGGGCCTGACGGCCGACGCCAAGCAGAAGATCTCGCTTGGTCGTGGCCTCGTGCGGGCGGATGTCAATGCGGTGTTGTTCGACGAGCCGCTGACCGTGATCGACCCGGCGCTGAAGTGGGAGCTACGCTCCAAGCTGAAGGCCGTGCATCGCGCGCTCGACCTGCTGATGATCTATGTCACCCATGACCAGGTCGAGGCGCTCACCTTTGCCGACAAGGTGGTGGTGATGAACGACGGCCGCGCCGTGCAGATCGGCACCCCGGCCGAGTTGTTCGAGCGGCCCGAGCACACCTTCGTGGGATATTTCATCGGCTCGCCCGGCATGAATTTCCTGCAGGGCACGATCGATGGCGCCACGCTGCGCCTCGCCGATCAGGCGGTGCCGCTCGGGGCCGCCTACCCGGCCCTGAAGCCTGGCACACCCGTCAAGCTCGGCGTCCGTCCCGATTACGTCCGCCTCGGCCCGAGCGGCCTGCCGGCCCAGTTGCGGCGCATTGACGACCTCGGCCGCAAGCGCCTCGCCCATGTGGTGGTGGGCGGACAGCCGATGGTCGCCACGATCCCGCCCGGCATGACGCCCGACGAAACCAACATCCGGGTGCAGGTCGATCCCGCCCGCACCCACATTTATGTCGACGAGCATCGCGTCGAAGGCGAGCGCCTCAGCCAGGGGAAGGCTGCGTGATGTCGGCCCCCTTCACGGCCCCGGCTCCGTCTTTGCGAGGCGCGCAGCGCCGCGGCAATCCAGAGCTGCGCCGCGGTTCTGGTTTGCTTCGCGTCGCTCGCAATGACGAACACCTGAACATGTCCCGCGAGGCCCGCCCATGACCGATACCCGCTTGTGGGACAACCGCGCCTGGTTCTTCGTCGTCCCGGTGCTGGTGATCGTTCTGTTCTCGTCGCTGCTGCCGATGATGACGGTGGTGAATTATTCCGTCCAGGACACGATGGGGCAGAACAGCTTCTTCTGGAACGGCACCGGCTGGTTCGCGAACCTGCTCGATTCCTCGACCGAGGCCGGGGCCCGCTTCCAGGGGGCGCTCGTGCGCAACCTCAGCTATTCGTTCCTGGTGCTGGCCATCGAGGTGCCGCTCGGCATCGCGGTGTCGCTCTGCATTCCGAAGCGCGGCTGGCAGGTGGGTGCCGTGCTGGTGGCGATCGCGCTGCCGCTGCTGATCCCCTATAACGTCGTCGGCGTCATCTGGCAGTTGTTCACCCGCACCGACGTGGGGCTGCTCGGCGCCGGCTTCTCGAAGTTCTGGACCTCCTTCGACACGCGCCAGGATGCCGTTTCGGCCTGGTTCGTGATCGTGCTGATGGACGTGTGGCACTGGACCTCGATGATCGCGCTCCTGTGCTATGCCGGCCTCAAGGCGATCCCGGACGCTTATTATCAGGCGGCCCGCATCGATGGCGCCAGCCGCTGGGCGGTGTTCACCAACATCGAGTTTCCGAAGCTCCGCAAGGTGCTGGTCATCGGCATGCTGCTGCGGTTCATGGGCTCCTTCATGATCTATACGGAGCCGTTCGTGGTAACGGGCGGCGGACCGGGTGAATCGACGAGCTTCCTGTCGATCGACCTCGTCAAGACCGCGCTCGGTCAGGTCGACCTCGGCAACGGCGGCGCCATGAGCCTCGTCTACAACCTCATCACCCTGACGGTGTGCTGGATCTTCTTCACCTACACCACCCACGCCGACCAGCGGAAGGACGCCTGATGCAAACCTCCGCCTGGAACCGGGCCGGGATGGCCTTCTACATCCTGTTCCTGATCATCCCGATCTATTGGCTGGTCAATCTCAGCTTCAAATCGAATGCCGACATCCTGGCGAATTTCTCGTTCTGGCCGACGCATCCGACGCTCAGCAACTACCGGAAGATCTTCATCGACCCCGATTGGCGTTCGAGCTTCATCAACTCAATCTCCTATGTGCTGATCAACACGGTGTTGTCGGTGGGCGTGGCCTTGCCGGCCGCCTATGCGTTCAGCCGTTACCGCTTCGTCGGCGACAAGCCTTTGTTCTTCTGGCTGTTGTCGAATCTGATGGCGCCCCCCGCCGTCTACGCGATGCCGTTCTTCAACCTGTATTCGGCGGCCGGCCTGTTCGATTCGATCTGGGCTGTGGCGCTCGCCCATTGCTTGTTCAACGTGCCGCTCGCGGTGTGGATTCTCGAGGGCTTCATCTCGGGCGTGCCGCGCGAGATCGACGAAACCGCGACCATCGACGGCTATTCGTTTCCGCGCTTCTTCATCAAGATCTTCCTGCCGCTGATCGCCAACGGCATCGGGGTGGCGGCCTTCTTCTGCTTCATGTTCTCCTGGGTCGAGCAGCTGCTGGCCACCACGCTCACCACCGTCAATGCCAAGCCGATCGCCGGCATGATGCAGCGGGCTTATTCGGCGGCGGGGCTCGATTGGGGCATGCTGGCCGCAGCCGGCACGCTGACCATGATCCCGGGCGCCATCGTGATCTGGTTCGTGCGCAATCATATCGCCAAGGGCTTTGCCCTGGGACGGGTGTGAGATGGGCATTGTGGAATGCTGGGCATCGACCCTCGCTGACCTGCAAGGCAATCGCCCTCCTTCCGAGGCGGCGCAGCCGAACCCGGAACCGGTGCGCTCCAGCCATCATGGCCGAGGCTGCCCGGTTCCGGATCGTGGCTGCGCGCCGTCCGCAATGAGGCTGGTCGGGATGGGTTCGGAAGGAGACGTGGGCTGATGGACACGATTTCCGAACACATGGCCTGGATGGCCTGGACCTGGCAGACGGGGCTGTTCTTCGGCGGCATCGCGGCCGGCCTCGTGATTCTGACCACCCTCGCGGTGGTCAGGCCCGAGACGCCGCAGGTCGGCGTTCTGGGCTTCGCCACCACGCGCGGCGACCGGTTTTTCGTGTCGCTGATCCTGGCGGCCTTTATTTTTCTCGCCTTCATCAAGTTCGGCGGCGAGAACCCGATCTACCCGTGTGTCGCGGCCCTCGCGACCGCGATCGTGATGTTTCGCTTCGCCTGAAGCGGACCGATGCTTTCCGCCGCTGACGCAGGGTCGTCATTGGCGGATGCCAACAAGAAGAGCCGGTGCATCGGGCATCCGGCCTGTCGATATGGGAGGACCAACAATGGTTGATCGCCGATCAGTTCTGAAGGGCGCCGCCGCGGTCGGCGTCGCCGCCACCGCGGGCGTCATCAAGTCGACGCCGTCCATGGCGCAGAAGACCGATGCCGCCAAGAAGTGGATCGACAGCGAGTTCAATCTCTCGACCTTGTCCAAGGACGAGCAGATGAAGGAGCTGCAGTGGTTCATCGACGCCGCGAAGCCTTTCGCCGGCATGAACGTCAGCTGCGCCTCCGAGACCCTGGCGGCGCACGAATACGAGTCGAAGGTGCTGACCAAGGCCTTCGGCGAGATCACCGGCATTGAGGTCAAGCACGACCTCACGGACGAGGGCACGATCGTCGACAAGATCGGCGTCGAGATGCAGTCGGGCCGGCCGATCTATGATTTCTGGATGAACGATTCCGACTTCATCGGCACCCACCCGCGCTACAACGACATCGTCGAAGGCTCGCTCACCGACTTCATGGCGGGCAGCGGCAAGGACGTCACCAACCCGGGCCTCGACCTGAACGACTTCATGGGTCTCGAGTTCGGCTCCTTCCAGGGCAAGCTCTACCAGTTGCCCGACCAGCAGTTCGCGAACCTCTACTGGTTCCGCTACGACTGGTTCCAGCGTCCCGAGCTGAAGGCGAAGTTCAAGGCCAAATACGGCTACGAGCTCGGCGTGCCGGTCAACTGGTCGGCCTATGAGGACATCGCCGACTTCTTCACCAACGACGTGAAGGAGATCGATGGCCAGAAGGTCTATGGCCACATGGACTATGGCAAGAAGGACCCTTCGCTCGGCTGGCGCTTCACCGATGCCTGGCTGTCGATGGCGGGCGCCGGCGATCGCGGCCTGCCGAACGGCAAGCCGGTCGACGAATGGGGCATCCGGCTCGAGAACGGCGTGCCGGTCGGCTCTTCGATCACGCGCGGCGGTGACGCCAACGGTCCGGCGGCCGTCTACGCGCTGACCAAGTACATCGAGTGGCTGAAGAAGTACGCGCCGCCGGAAGCGGCCGGCATGGACTTCCTCGAGTCGGGTCCGGTCGTCGGCCAGGGTCACGTGGCCCAGCAGATCTTCTGGTATTCGGCCTTCACCGATTCGGCCCGCAAGGCCGATGCCGTGATGAACCCGGACGGGACGCCCAAGTGGCGCATGGCCCCCTCGCCGCACGGCGCCTACTGGAAGGAGGGCATGAAGCTCGGCTACCAGGACGTCGGCTGCTGGACCATGCTGAAATACGCCCCGATAGAGAAGATCAAGATGGGCTGGCTTTACGCCCAGTTCACCACCTCCAAGACGGTGTCGCTCACCAAGGCCCTGAAGACCCTGCACCTGATCCGCGAATCCGACGTCTGGCACCCGGCCATGACCGAGCTCGCGCCGAAGGTCGGCGGCCTCGTCGAGTTCTATCGCTCGCCGGCCCGCAAGCAGTGGAGCCCGACCGGCATCAACGTGCCGGATTACGCCAAGATGTCCCAGGTGTGGTGGCAGAACATCGCCAATGCCATCTCGGGCCAGGTGACGCCGCAGCAGGCTATGGACGGGCTCGCCCGCGACCAGGACGCCATCATGGCGCGCCTGGAGAAGTCAGGCGTGCAGGGCAAGCTCGGCCCCAAGATGAACAAGGAGCAGACGGCCGAATATTGGTACGCCCAGGCCGAAAAGGACGGCAATCTCGCGCCGCAGCGCAAGCTCGCTGACGAGAAGCCGAAGGGTGAGACGGTCGATTACGACACGCTCATCAAGAGCTGGCCCTCGACCCCGCCCAAGAAGGCGTAATACCGCCAACACCCCTTCTCCCGTTTCGACGGGAGAAGGGTTTTTTCCCTGTCGTCGATGCAACGCCTGGGGCGTCATTCCGGGGCGCCGAAGGCGAACCCGGAACCGGGCGCCCCCTGGCATCGTCGAGGCGTCGGTTCCGGATCGCCGCGTCGCTCCGTCCGGATTGACGGCAACAATTCCCGCGAGTTTCCATGCCTGCCGCCATCCTCGTCATCGACCAGGGCACCACCTCGACCCGGGCCATCGTGTTCGGGCCGGATGCCCTGCCGATCGCGACCGCGCAGGAGGAGTTTCCGCAGTCGTACCCTCATCCGGGCTGGGTCGAGCACGACCCGAAGGACCTGTGGCGCACCACGGTGTCGACCGCCCGGCTGGCGCTCGCCAAGGTGGCCGACCAGGGGATCACGGTGGCGGCGCTCGGTATCACCAACCAACGCGAGACCGCGCTGATTTGGGATCGCAAGACCGGCGCCCCGATCTACAACGCCATCGTGTGGCAGGACCGCCGGACCGCGGCCTTCTGCGCTCAGCTGAAACAGGACGGCGCTGAGCCGCTGGTGCAGCGCAAGGCCGGGCTGCTGCTCGACCCGTATTTCTCGGCCACCAAGATCAACTGGCTGCTCGACACGGTCGAGGGCGCCCGCGCCCGCGCCGAGCGGGGCGAGCTCGCCTTCGGGACGATCGACAGCTACCTGCTGTGGCGGTTCACCGAAGGCCGGGTTCACGCGACCGATGCCACCAACGCCTGCCGGACCGCGCTTTACGACATCCATGCGGGCGACTGGGACGACGACCTGCTGAAGCTGTTCCGGGTGCCGCGCTCGCTATTGCCTACCGTCATGGATTGCGCGGCCGAATTCGGCACCACGGCGCCTGACCTGCTTGGGATTGCGTTGCCGGTCCGCGGCATCGCGGGGGACCAGCAGGCGGCGCTGATCGGCCAGGCCTGTTTCCGTCCCGGCATGGTGAAGGCCACCTTCGGCACCGGCGCCTTTGTGCTGCTGAACACCGGCGATGCCCCCAAGGCGTCGACCCACCGGCTGCTGACGACTGTCGGCTATCAGCTGAAGGGTCGCCGCACCTATGCGCTCGAGGGTGCCATCTTCGCGGCCGGCGCCACGGTGCAATGGCTGCGCGACGGGCTCGGGCTCGTGCGCTCCTCGGCCGAGACGGGCCAGCTCGCGGCGCTGTCGGACCAGGACCAGCCGGTTTATCTCGTGCCCGCCTTTGTGGGCCTCGGGGCGCCGATCTGGGATGCCGACGCGCGGGGCACCGTGATCGGCATCACGCGCGGCACCACCCGGCGCGAGATCGCCCGCGCGGCGCTGGAAAGCACCGCCTTCCAGACGCGCGACCTCGTCGAGGCCATGCGGGCCGACTTTGGCGCCGGCGAGGCGGGCGCCGAGGTGATCCGCGCCGATGGCGGCATGAGCGCCAGCGATTGGACCATGCAGAGCGTCGCCGACATGATCGACGCGCCGGTGGACCGCCCGGTGGTGCGCGAAACCACGGCGCTCGGCGCCGGCTATCTGGCCGGGCTGCAATCGGGCCTCTACGGCGAGCCGGACGACTTCGCCAAAAGCTGGCACCTCGACCGGCGCTTCGAGCCCGCCATGCCGGCCGACACACGGGCTGCCAAGCTCGCAGGCTGGCGCGATGCCATCGCCCGGACGGTGTCGACGCCCCGCTGAGGGTTTGCCAATCCCGCGCTTGCTCGAACGGCCGGCCCGGTCGATGCTGCCCGGCCCGCCCTGGATGCCTCGTCCCCACCGTCCGAGGCCGTCGCCGACCAGACCCGCCCGATGCGCCTCACCTTCCGCTGCGACCCCGCGCTGATCGACCGGCTGGAACCACCGATGCCGGCCCGGGCCGCTCTGCCGGCCTGGTTGCGCAGCATGCCGGCCGCGGCCTTCTCGCCGGTGCATGACACCGAGGTGCGCACCGTCAAGCATTGCCCGCCCTTCGTCGATGCGATGAGCCATGGCGTCGTGATCCCCCTGCCCTGCGACGTGACGGTGTCGGACGGGCGGCTCAGCTGGGACTGGGACCTGCCGCCGTTGAGCGTCGAGGCTCATCCCCGCTCGCCCTTATCGTTCCATGTGCCGGCCCAGGTCAGCGGCACCCCGTTCCATCACCCCGACCGCGCGGTGGTGAAGTTCAACTCCTTCTGGACGATCGCGCTCGAGCCGGGTTGGTCGCTGTTCGCCACCCATCCGGTCAATCGCGAAGACCTGCCGTTCCGCACCCTGACGGGCCTCGTCGATGCCGACCGCTTCACCGATGTCGGCATCCTGTTCCCGGCCGTCTGGGTCGATCCCGGCTTCGAGGGCGTGCTGCCGCGCGGCACGCCGGTGTGCCAATGCTTTCCGGTGCCGCGGCAACCGCTCGACATCGTGGTGGCGCCGCTCGAGGCCGAGCATCAGGCCCGCTATGCGGCGACGGCCGCGGCGCTGCTCGGTGCGCCGGGCCATTACCGCAAGCACCACAGGGTCGGACGGTCGCGCTCAGCCGGCGAGGTCGCGCCGGAGTCCTTCGAGATCGAGCCATAGCTCCCCTTTCGGGGCACCCGCGAGGGCTTGGCTGATGCGCCCGAAGGCGGAGGCACGACCCCGCAGGGCGGCGCCATAGGCCGCGCGGGCGCCCACGAGGTCGCCGGTCGCCTGCCGCACGATGCCGAGGTTGGTCCAGGCTTCCGGCAAGGCGGGGTCGAGCGCCAGGGCGCGCTCATAGGCGGCCACCGCCGTCGCGTGATCGCCGCGGTCCTGGGCGCACAGGCCAAGCAGGAAGGCGGCCCGGGGCGAGGTTGGCGCCTGCTGGCAGGCG
>NZ_JARPVX010000055.1:0-26443 GCF_033947565.1 Lichenihabitans sp. Uapishka_5 | reverse complement strand
CGCTGGAGGTGGGCGACAATGCGCCCGGGTTGCGGATCGTGCTGCGGCTGCCGCTGGCCGGCGCAGCAGTCCCGGCGCTGCCGCCCCCGCACGTGCCGTGATGGCGGCCGGCGCAACCCTGGCGGACGCGTTGCGTGCGGGCCCGCGCGTTGCCGATCCTGGCAGGGTGGCGGCCCTGATGACGGATCTGCGGGCGGTTGTGGCGGAAGGGAGCGCCTTGGCTCGCCTCATCCAGGCGCCTGTGGTGGCCAGCCTGCTGGCCGCGGTGGCGGACCACTCGCCCTACCTTTGGCGCCTCGTCCTGGCCGACCCCGGCCGCCTCGCGGCCCTGCTGACGGCATCGCCCGAGGCGACGCTCGAGCGCGGTCTCGCGACGCTCGCCATGCGGCTCGATGATCCGGCCCTGACGCCTGCGGCCGCCATGCCGATCCTGCGCCGGGCTCGTCAGGAGGTGGCGCTGCTGGTGGCCCTGGCGGATCTCGGCGCTGTCTGGTCGCTCGAACAGGTGACGGGCGCCCTGACGCGTTTCGCCGAGGCGGCGGTCGGGGGCGCCCTGGCGGTGCTGGTGCGCGAGGCGGCGGCGCTCGGGCGCCTGCGGCCGGGCACGCAGGCGGCGACCAGCGGGTTGACCGTGCTGGCGCTCGGCAAGGCCGGGGGGCGTGAGCTCAATTATTCGAGCGACATCGATCTCGTGGTGGTGTTCGATCCCGCCGCTGCCGTAGTGCCCGATGCCGCCGCCCCGGGCCCCATCTTCGTGCGGCTGACGCAAGCGCTAGTCCGCCTGCTGCAGGATCGCACCGGGGATGGCTTCGTGCTGCGTGTCGATCTGCGGCTGCGGCCCGATCCCGCCTCCACGCCGGTGGCGATCGCGCTCCCGTCGGCCTTCAGCTATTACGAGACGCTCGGGCAGAACTGGGAGCGGGCGGCCTTCATCAAGGCGCGTCCGGTGGCGGGCGACCGGGCGCTCGGCGACGCCTTTCTGCGCGATCTCGAACCCTTCATCTGGCGCAAATATTTCGATTACGCCGCCATCGCCGACATTCACGCCATGAAGCGGCAGATCCACGCGGTGCGGGGCCAGGGGACCGTGGCGGTGGCCGGGCAGGACGTGAAGCTCGGCCGCGGCGGCATCCGCGAGATCGAGTTCTTCGTGCAGACCCAGCAATTGATCTTCGGCGGACGACGCCCGGCCCTGCGTGGTTCCGGCACCGTGGCCATGCTGGCGGCGCTGGCGCAGGATGGCTGGATCGATGCGGCCGCGCGGGACGAGCTTGGCGCCGCCTACCGCTTCCTGCGCAGCGTCGAACATCGTCTGCAGATGATCGGCGACCAGCAGACCCATCGCCTGCCGGATGAGCCCGAGGCGCTCGCCCGCTTCGCGGCCTTCATGGGCTTCGCCGACGAGGCCGCCTTTACGGCCGCGACCCTGGCCCATCAGCGTCGCGTGCAGCACCATTACGCCCGGTTGTTCGAGGATGCGCCGGACCTCGCGGCTGAAACCGGCAGCCTCGTGTTCACCGGCACGGGCCATGATCCCGCGACGCTGGAAACCCTGGCCCGGCTCGGTTTCGCGCGGCCGGCCGATGCGTCCGAGCTCGTGCGCGGCTGGCATTTCGGCCGCCGCCCGGCTGTGCGCACCCCACGGGCCCGCGAGGTGCTGACCGAGCTGGTGCCGGCCCTGCTGCAGGCGTTTTCACGCACGCGCGACCCCGATGGCGCGCTCGGCACCTTCGACACGATGCTGGGCCGGATGACGGCGGCCGGCGAACTCCTAGCCCTTCTGCGCGCCAACGCCGAGCTGCGCGCCATCTTCGCCGACATCCTCGGGTCGGCACCGCGCCTCGCCGCCACGGTGGCGCAACGGCCGCATGTGCTCGACGTCGCCATCGACCCGACATGGCTCGACGCCACTGCCGGAACGGTGCGCCGCCGCGTCGCCACGATGCTGGACGGCGCGCCCGATACCGAGGGCTTCCTCGATCGGATGCGCGACGGCGCCCGCGAAGACATGTTCCTGGCCGGATTGCGGGCCCTGACGGGGGTCGACGACGTCGCCGCCTCGCAGGCCATGCTGAGCGACCTAGCCGATGCCCTGATCGCGGCCGCGCTCGAGCGGGCCCGCGCCGACCTCGCGGGTCTGCATGGTGGGTTCCGAAGCGGAGCCTGCGTGGTGCTCGGCATGGGGCGGCTCGGATCGCGGGAGATGACGATCGAATCCGACCTCGACCTCGTGCTGCTTTACCGGACCGACCCGGAGGAGGCGGAAAGCGACGGCCCGCGTCCGCTCGATCCCGGCCGCTATCATGCCCGCCTGACGCAACGGCTCATCGCGATACTGACGAGCCAGACCCGCCGGGGCGGCCTTTACGCGGTGGACCTGCGGCTGCGGCCCTCGGGCCGGCAGGGCCCGGTTGCGGTGCTGGTGTCCGCCTTTGCGGCCTATCAGAAGGGGGAAGCCGCGGTCTGGGAGCATATGGCGTTGACCCGGGCCCGGGTCGTGGCCGGCGACGCGTCGCTGACGCTCGAGGTGGAGTGCGTCGTCGCGGCGGCCTTGCAACGGCCGCGGGATGCGGCAGCCCTCGATCAGGCTGTCGTGGCCATGCGGACCCTGGTGGCCCGGGAGCGCGGCGAGGCCCGACTGTGGGATATGAAGAATGCGCCTGGCGGGCTGATCGACATCGAATTCCTCGCCCAGGCCATGCTGCTCGGTCACGCCGCACGCCATCCCAGCCTATGCCGGCGCCACCCGGCGCTGATCCTCACCGAGGCCGGTCGCCTCGGCCTGCTGGCCGCCGACGGCTTGGGGGCCTTGCTGGACGCCCATCGGCTGCAGGCGACGATCCTGCACCTGCTGCGGTTCATGGGGGGACCGGCCGCCGAGCCGCAGACTCTCGGCCGCAGCCCCATCGACCGGCTTTGCCGAATCACCGACCAGCCCGATCTCGCGCATCTCGAGGTCGACCTGCTGGCGAAGCGCGCGGCCGTCCGGCAGATCTGGGATCAGGTGTTCGCCGGCATCGACCTCACAACCGGCTGATCAGGCGGATCAACAGCCAGCCGATCAGCCCCCACCAGGGGATCGTCAGCACGAGGCCGAGAATCACCAACCCGACGCAGAAGACTGCCTTGATCCGTTCGACCACAGGAAAATTCCGGTGCGACGGACCCGATCCCCGCGAGGGAAAGCCGACGCTGTTCTGACACGGTCTCGCAAGATCGATGCCTGCCGTAAACTGACTAACGTCTCGGCAATGCCGCCTATCCACATGACCAAAATGTGTCACACTGTCGCCGCAACAAAACCTTGTGTTCCGACGTGATCCAGGGGATCGTAAGAAAACAGAACAAGACTAAAGGGGGGCTATAATATGGGCATCATCGCATCCGCCTGGATCGCCGGATTGGCTGTCCTCGCCGTGCTGGTCATGGTGGCGCCGGAGATCGATTTCGGCGACTGAGGGTTGTCGAAGCGCCTGGGCCGCTCGATGCGGCCTCCTGGCGTCGGTGGCCATTGACCGGATCCTGTTCCTGCCTCTATCGCGCATGACGCAGGGACGAGAGCAGGATTATGATGGCAGCATCGACGCACGTGTGCCTGACGCTTGCAGGCGCGGTCTTTCTTTGTTCTGCGGTGCCAGTCCGCGCCGAGGCACCCCTTGCGACAACCGGAATGGTGGTCAGCGCCCAGCATGAGGCCACCGAGGTAGGCGCGGCGATCCTGGCCGCTGGCGGGAATGCCATCGACGCTGCCGTGGCGGTTGGTTACGCCTTGGCTGTGGTCTACCCGGCCGCCGGCAACCTTGGTGGGGGTGGCTTCATGACCCTTCGCCTGGCCGATGGCCGCACCACATTTTTGGACTTTCGAGAAAAGGCCCCGCTCGCCGCAACTGCGACGCTATTCCAAAATGCGAGCGGGCAGGTCGTGCCGGGTCGCTCGACGGAATCCTGGCTGGCCGTCGGGGTTCCGGGAACGGTGGCAGGTCTCGAAGCCGCTCGGGAGCGCTATGGCCACCTGTCCCGGTCGCAGCTGATCGGCCCGGCCCTTCGCCTGGCCCGCGAGGGTTTCGTGCTAGATCGCGGCGATGCGGCCATGTTTGCGAGCGAGACGGAGGCCCTGGCGGCCGACCCGCAGGCCCGCGCCATCTTCACCCACGATGGCCAACCCCTCCAGGCAGGCGATCGTTTGCTGCAACCCGAGCTCGCCACATCGCTCGAACGGATCGTGGCGACAGGCGCCGACAGTTTCAGGGACGGGCCGCTCGGGGCCGCGATTGCCCAGGCCAGCGCCGCCAGCCAGGGCCTCATCACGCGTGACGACTTCGCCCATTACGCGGTGCGCGAGATGGCGCCGATCACCTGCGGCTATCGCGGCACCACGATCATCTCGGCGCCGCCGCCAAGTTCGGGCGGCGTGACGCTTTGCGAGACCCTGAACATCCTCGAGGGCTTCGATCTTCACGCAGCCGGCTTCCACACGGCCCGTGAAGCCCATCTGCTGGTCGAGGCGATGCGGCGGAGCTATCGCGATCGCAACACCCGGCTCGGCGATCCGGCCTTCGTGCAGAACCCCGTCGCGCATCTGACCGACAAAGCCTATGCGGCCACGCTCAGGGCCGGCATCGCGGCTGAGGCCGCAACCCCGTCGGTCGATCTGGCCCCGGCCCCCGCGGTGCCGGAAGGCGATCACACGACCCACTTTTCCGTGGTCGACCGCGACGGCAACGCGGTTGCGGTCACCTACACGCTGAACGGTTGGTTCGGCGCCCACCGGGTGGCGGGTGACACCGGCATCCTGATGAATAACGAGATGGACGACTTTACCGCCAAGCCCGGCGTGCCGAACATGTTCGGGCTGCTGCAAGGGGACGCCAACGCGGTGGCACCCGGCAAGACGCCGCTGAGTTCGATGAGCCCGACGATTGTCATTGAGGACAACCATCTGGCCATGGTCACCGGCAGCCCCGGCGGGTCGCGCATCATCAGCATCGTGCTGCAGGTGATCGTCAATGCGGTGGATCACGGCATGACGGTGGCCGAGGCCGTGGATGCGCCGCGCCTGCATCACCAATACCTGCCCGATGTGGTGGACCTCGAGCCGGGGGCCCTGTCGGCGGCGGTGCGCGACGAACTCGTCCACCAGGGCTACGCCTTTCGCGACCGGCCGGCCTGGGGGCATGCCGAGACCATCATGGTGGGGGGCGACACCCTTGCGGCCGCCCGGGCGTCCTGGGCCTCCGGCCGGCCACTGGCGCTGTTCGGGGCCAATGACCGGCGCGCACCCTCCGGCAGCGCTGTGGGGCGCTGATCGGTGCCGATGTCTGGACGCCTCGAAAACCTTCCGACTCTGCCGGTCTTCTTCAAGCTGCGCGATCGGCGTGTGCTGCTGGCGGGCGGCGGCGAACCGGCGGTCTGGAAGGCGGAGTTGTTGTGCGCCGCCGGGGCCCGCGTGGCCGTAGTCGGGACCGACATCTGTTCCGCCCTCGAAGACCTTGCGACGGAACTCGGCCCGGAGGCGCTGCACCTCCAGCATCGGCCCTGGGTGGATGCCGATTTCACCGATGCCGCCATGGCGCTCGGGGCGATCGAGGTCGATGACGAGGCCGAGCGCTTTGCGGCGGCGGCCCATCGGGCCGGCGTGCCGGTCAACGTCATCGACAAGCCGGCCTTCTGCGACTTTCAGTTCGGCACGCTGGTGGTGCGGTCGCCGCTGGTGCTGGCCATCACCACTGATGGGGCTGCGCCGGTGTTCGGACAGGCACTGCGGGCGCGCCTCGAGGCCTGGATGCCGGAAGGTTTACGAGCCTGGGCACAGGCCGCCAAGGATTGGCGCCCCGCCGTGCAGGATCGCGGCTGGAGCTTCCGCAACCGCCGCCGCTTTTGGGAAGTTTTCGCCGATCGAGCCCTCGAGGAAGCGGACCGGCCGCCGACCGAAGCCGACCGTGCCGCTTGTTTCGACGCCGTCGAAGCGGAGGCGGCCCATCAAGGGGGCTCAGTGACGCTCGTCGGCAGCGGACCGGGGCGGACCGAGTGTCTCACCTTTGCGGCGGCGCGTCGTCTGCAGACCGCCGAGGTGTTGCTTTACGACGCCGAGGTGCCGGCGGTGGTGGTCGGGCTTGGTCGCCGCGAAGCAGAAAAGCGGCTCGTCGCGTCGGAGGAGGCCGGCACTGCGATGGCGCTGGCCGAAGCGTCGCACGGGCGCCGCGTCATCTGGCTCGGGAGCGGCAACCCGGCGACGTGCATCCGGTGGCAGGAACGCAACCGGACGCTTCTTGCCGCCGGAATTCCATGCACCGTCGAGGCGGGCTTGAGTTCCTGCCCGCGCTGCGCGAGGCAGTGCGGGGTCGCTCTGGCGGCTCCCGAAGCCTCGTCGATGTGAGGCTCAGACAGGCGCCTTCGTGGCGGCGTGCAGCATGCCATGGCTGGCATGGCCGCCCTTGCGACCGGCCTGAGCCGCGAGACCGTGATCCTGGGAGAAGCTCCGCTTTTCCGGATCGACGCTCTTGCCACCCTTGCGCCCGGCCTGCGAGGCCAGTGTCGGGTTCTGGGAGAAACTCCGCTTTTCGTTGGGGACGCTTTCACCGCCCTTGCGCGCGATGGCCCGGCGCTTTTCAATGTCCATCGACGCGAAACCGCGGCCGGAGGTTTGCATCGTCTTTCGAGCTTCGGTCATTGCACGCTCTCGTTCAAGGCTTCCCCTGCCTGTGAACGCCGAGCGCAGGGTCGGGTTCCGGTTTGCGGTAGAGAACGGAGTAACCATGCCGGACGACTATTCCCGCACGCTCGCGCTGTTGGAGCGTCTCGTCGCCTTCGACACCGAAAGCACGAAATCGAACCTGCCGCTCATCGAGGCTGTGGAGGCGCATTGCCGCGCCCTCGGGGTTCCGGTCCACCTCGCGCCCAACCCGGACGGCAGCAAGGCGGCCTTGTTCCTCACAATCGGGCCGCAGGTCGATGGCGGCGTCCTGTTGTCAGGTCACACCGATTGCGTCCCGGTGACGGGCCAGAGCTGGAGCAGCGACCCTTTCCAACTGCGGGAAGACAACGGGCGGCTTTATGGGCGCGGCACCTGCGACATGAAGGGCTTCGACGCCATCGCGCTCGCCATGATCCCCGCCTTCCAGGCGGCGGACCTGCGGCGCCCCATCCATATCCTGTTGAGCTACGACGAGGAGCTCACCTGCCTCGGGCCCATGGACATCATCGCCCGCTTCGGCGTCGACCTGCCGAGGCCCGGGATCGCCATCGTGGGGGAGCCCACCTCCCTGCAGGTGGCCGACAGCCACAAGAGCGTTTGCACCTACCGAACGACCGTGCATGGCGTCGAGGCCCATTCGGCGAAGCCGCAACTCGGCGCCAATGCCATTGCGGGCGCCTGCGACCTCGTCGTGGGGCTCGATCGCATCGGACGCCAGCTTGAAAGCGAGCCGGACCGCACGGGCCGCTTCGACCCGCCTTATTCCACCGTCCATTGTGGTCGCATCGAGGGCGGCACGGCGCGCAATATCCTGGCGCGGCGCTGCGAACTATCCTGGGAATATCGCGGCCTGCCCCAGGCGGAGCTCGATGTGGCCCGCCGCGCCTTCGACACCTATGCGGAGCAGGAGGTTCTGCCGCGCCTGAACCGTTTCAATCCCGGCGGCCGGATCGAGACGGTGACGGAAGTCGAGGTGCCGGGGCTGCGACCGGAGCCCGGCTCGGCCGCCGAAGCGCTGGCGCTGCGAGTGGCACGCTCGAACGCCACGATCGCGGTGGCGTTTGCCACCGAGGCGGGCCGCTTCCAGGCAGCCGGCATTCCGACCGTGGTCTGCGGGCCCGGCAGCATCGACCAGGCCCACCAGCCCGACGAATATATCGCGGTGTCGGAACTCCAGAGCGGCATCGCCTTCATGCATCGTCTGATCGACGCCTGCCGCTGAGCTTCCGCTGGCCAAAGCCGAGGGACCACCTAGCTAGGGAAGGGTCACGAGAAAAGGAGAAGAACACGATGGAGACGTTCACGGTACGGCACGGCGCATGGGTCGTGATCGGCGACGGCAAGAAGGCGCTGGTGCTGCATAACGAAGGCGATGCCGAACTTCTGAACCTCCGGCGTGTGTCGGTCCGCGAAAACCACAATCCGGCGACGCGCCAGCAGGGCAGCGACGCACCGGGGCGCTCTTCGTCGCCGGCCGGGGCCGGCAGTTCGTCGATCGCCGGGACCGACTGGCACCAGATCGAGGAAGATCGGTTTGCGGCGTCCTTGGCCGACGACATCAACACGGCGGCCCGGGGGCATCTGTTCAAGGACCTGATCGTGGTGGCGCCACCGAAGACGCTGGCCGAACTGCGCAAAGAGTTCGGCAAGGACACTCAGAAGTGCATCGTCGGCGAACTCGCCAAGGATTACACGCATCACACGATCCCGGAGATCGAGTCGCTGTTATTGACCCATCGGCCGCAATAACCGTCTGCCCCGAGAGGCCCGACACCCGAAGCCACGATGGTCTTCGGGTATCGCTCAATTCATCAGGAGACTTGTCCCATGGCGAATATCGGTCGCACGCCCGGCTCCGAGGAGGCGCCCATCGAAAGCCGTCGCGTCGCAAGCGGTGAAATCGATCCAGCCCAGCCTGTCGGGCCGGACGACGAGCCGGCCCCGGCGCCGGACCTGCCGGAGTTCGGCGAATTCGCGGCCGAGTCGGCTCGACCGTCGCCGCTCGACGACATCGCCGAGATCGAGCGCGAGCAACTCCCGCGCGATTGAGATCGCGCGGGGCCCATGCCTCAGGGGCAGGCCGGGCTGGTGCCCGGGCCTGCCACGGGCGCGACCGGCCCGAGGGGTGGACGGCCCGACAGCCCCCATCCCTGGAGGCTCACCCAGGTGCGCCGATCGAGGCGGAAGTTGTCACAAGCCGCCAAGCCGGCACCCGGTGCGGGGCGCATGCCGGATCCCAGATAGGTGAAGCCGCAACGCTCCAACACGTCGCGCCCTTTCTGGTCGGCGGCGGCCGGCGCAGCCGAAACCGCCGAGGCCAGCTGCATCAGGAAGGCCGTGTGGATCAACGCCTGCAGGGCTTCGGTCATCAGGCCTTCGCCACGCCGGTTGGGCGCAAGGCGGAAGTCGATCGCCATCGCCCCGTCGCGGGCCGCCGTGAGATGGATGATGCCCAGCACGGGGCGACCCTCGGCCTTCTCCTCCAGCATGAGGTGCAACGCCGAACCGCGCTCCGCATCGGCCCGCCATGCCGCGATGCAGGCGGCGGCGGGCAGGCCGTAGCCTTCACCGACCGGCCCGGCGGGTCGCCCCGTCATGGGCGGATCGGCGTCGAAGGCGTCAGCCATCTGGGGCCAGCGCAGCCAAAGGCGGCGGCTCTCGATACGGAAAACCTCGTCCCGGATGATGTCGGGAAACATGGTGCGCTCCCAGTCCTGCGGGCCCGCGATACGGCGGTGCCCGAAACGCGCGAAGGGGGAAATGGCATCCCATCTCCCCCTTACGGGCCGCTCGCGAGAGCGGACTGGACTTTGAAGCGTCGAGGCTGGCTGCCTCAGCTTGGTCTCGCTGAAGCGCGGACCCGTCCACCGGAGTATGGAAACCGGTGGGGGCCCTTCGCCTCAGCTCCCACCTATTCTGCCGCTTGGGCCGTCACGATCGATACGTAGGATCGACCGCTGGATTTCATCGTGAATTGCACTTTGCCGTCCGCCATGGCGAAGAGCGTATGGTCTTTGCCGCAGCCCACATTGGCACCGGGATGCCACTTGGTGCCGCGTTGACGCACAATGATGTTGCCGGACATCGCGGCTTCGCCGCCGAACAGCTTGACGCCGAGGCGACGACCGTCCGAGTCGCGCCCGTTGCGGGATGAACCGCCTGCTTTTTTATGAGCCATGATGTGCTCCGTAGTGTTGCGAAAGGGGCGAGCGCCGAGGGCGCGTCAGCTCCGTTGAGACTCATATGGCACGAAACGGGTGCGTTGCGAACCCGTTTCGTGTTCGGCTGAAGCGCCGTTCAGGCTGCGCTGGCTTCAGCCGCGCCTTCGCTCGGGGCCTTCGGGGTCGGCTGCTTGCCGCCCGTCAGGATCTCGGTGATCCGCACGATCGTCAGGTCCTGCCGGTGGCCGCGCTTGCGACGCGAGTTCTTGCGGCGGCGCTTCTTGAAGGCGATGACCTTGGGGCCGCGCTTCTGCGCGACGATCTCGGCCGCCACGCTGGCGCCCTCCACCAGCGGCGCCCCGAAGGCCGTCGTGGCGCCGTCGAAGAAGCTCAGCACTTCGCCGAAGGTCAGCGTCTCGCCCGCCTCGCCCGGCAGGCTCATCACGGTGATCTCGTCGTTGGCGGCAACCTTGTATTGTTTGCCGCCGGTCTTGATAACTGCGAACATCGTTGTCTCCGTGTTCATCCGGTCGTCGACGCGGGATGCGCCGCAACCGTCTTTTTGGCAGTGAACCAGCTTGATGCCCGGATGGCCGCGCGAAAGGCAGCCGGCACGCGAACGCGCTCCGGACCCGGGCTGCCTAGACCGTAGCCGTGGGATTTGTCAAGGCGGTGTGAGGCCGAAGCCGCCGCCTTAGTCTGGCGCTCGAAGTGGCGGCACGGAGGATGCCACATATGGGGCAGATTGCAGGTGCCCGGCGCCTGGATAACCGTCGTCGAGGCGACGGATCACGGGTGCGAAGCCGGACAAGCCACCCTGGAGTGCGGGATCGCCGCTACCGAAGCGCGAAACTCGACTGCTTGGCCCCTCGAATCGAACGAAAAAGCCCGCCCGGAGATCCTCCGGGCGGGCGATGGTCGATCGGGTGCGATCAGGACCGGATGGTGGTCTTCACGTCCACGTTGCCGCGCACGGCATTCGAATACGGGCAGATGCCGTGGGTGGCTTCAACCAGCTTCTCGGCCTGATCCTTCGGCATGCCCGGCAGGTAGACGTCGAGGTCGGCCGTGATGCCGAAGCCGCCTTCCGAGCGGGGACCGATGCCGATCTTGGCCATCACCGTGGTGCCGTCCGGCACGGTGGTCTTCAGCTGCTGGGCGCCGACCCGCATGGCGCCGAGGTAACAGGCCGAATAGCCGAGGGCGAACAGCTTCTCGGGGTTGGCGCCGTCGCCGCCCGGGCCGCCAAGCTCCTTCGGCACGGTGAGCTGCAGCGCCATCGTGCCGTCTTCGAGGGTCGCCTTCCCGTCGCGGCCGCCGCCGGTCGCGGTGGCGGTGGTCTTGTACTTGGCATCAACCGGCATGGTGAACTCCATCTGTGTTGCCCCTCCCGCACAGGTCCGGCGGGAGATGGGGGGATAACCCGGAACCGCCGCGGCGGTTTCGGATCGGATCAGGATGCCGGATCGGCATCGTCTCGATGATGGCCGTCCAGGGCAGCCATCAAACTGGAGCGCAATCGCAGGAGGTCATCCCGCAGCGTCGTGATTTCTGTGCCAGACCGCCCCATGGCGCAGGCCATGGCTTCGGGCAGGCTCCGGGCCTTGTCGCGCAAGGCGGTGCCGCGTGGCGTCAGCCAGATGCGGACCTGCCGCTCGTCGGTCTGGTTGCGGCGGCGCTCCACCAAGCCCGCCGCCTCGAGCCGCTTCAACAGTGGCGTCAGCGTGCCGGAGTCGAGAAACAGCCGCCGGCCGATGTCTCCCACCCCGATATCGTCCCGCTCCCACAGCACCAGCATGGCGAGATATTGCGAATACGTCAGGCCCAGAACTTCGAGCAGGGGCGCGTAGGTCCGCCCCACCGCATTGGTGACGGAGTAGAGCGCGAAGCAGAGCTGGCTTTCAACGCTATGGAGCGGGCCGCGACCGCCATTCGGGACATCATCCATCATCATCGTGCTGAATCGATAGCAAACAATTATATTGCACGCAACCGTTTGTAGACTGTTTTTTGTCGCGCCGGTCCGACCATCAAGCGGCTTCCGCAATCGAGCGAAGAAGCGCTAAAACAGAAGAAGGTGGCAGAGCCGCCGGGCGCAAAGGTCCGCCATAAGGACGGCGCCAACCGGGAGGGTTCCATGAGCGCCATCGCGTTTCCGCAGCCGGACCCCGGGATCCTGGCCCGGCGCGCCGCCATCCTGAGCGGCCTGGCCGAGCTGGTGCCGCCCGAATGCCTGGTGACCAGCGAAGACGAGCGGCGTGCCTTCGAGACCGATGGCCTGACGGCCTATCGCCGCCTGCCGATGGCCGTGGTGTTGCCGCGCTCGACGGCGGAAGTGTCGGCTGTGCTGCGCTTCTGCCACGACGTAGGCGTCAAGGTGGTGCCGCGCGGTGCCGGCACCTCGCTTTGCGGTGGCGCCATTCCGCAGGAAGATGCGGTGGTGCTGGGCGTCGCCAAGCTGAACAAGATCCTCGAGGTGGATTACGGCAACCGCGTCGCGCGCGTCGAGGCGGGCGTCACCAATCTGTCCATCACGGCCGCGGTCTGCGGCGACGACTTCTTCTACGCCCCGGACCCCTCGTCGCAACTCGCCTGCACGATCGCCGGCAACATCGCGATGAACTCCGGCGGCGCGCATTGCCTCAAATACGGCGTCACCACCAACAACGTGCTGGGTGTCCGCATGGTGCTGGTGGACGGCACCGTGGTGGATATCGGCGGCCCGCACCTCGATGCCGGCGGGCTCGACCTGCTGGGCCTGGTGGTGGGGTCGGAAGGGCAGCTCGGCGTCGTGACGGAGGCCACGGTGCGTATCCTGCGCCTGGCCGAGGGGGCGCGGCCGGTGTTATTCGGCTTCCCGAGCGTCGATCAGGCCGGCGCCACCGTGGCGGCCATCATCGGGGCCGGCATCATCCCGGTGGCGATCGAATATATGGACAGGCTCGCCATCGAGATCTGCGAGAACTTCGCCCAGGCCGGCTATCCCCTCGACGTCGAGGCGATGCTGATCATCGAGGTCGAGGGATCGGAGGCCGAGATCGAGGCGCAACTCGCCCGTATCGTGGCCATCGCCCGGCAGCACGGCGTTGCGACGGTCAAGGAAAGCCGCTCCGCCATGGAAACGGCGGCGATCTGGAAAGGCCGCAAATCGGCCTTCGGGGCCACGGGCCGCATCGCCGATTACATCTGCATGGACGGCACCATCCCGACCGGTCGCCTGCCCGAGGTGCTGCAGCGCATCGACGCGCTCTGCGCCGAACACGGGCTGCGCGCCGCCAACGTGTTCCACGCCGGGGACGGCAATCTGCATCCGCTGGTGCTGTACAACATCAACGACCCCGTCGAGCAGGAAAAGGCCGAGCATGTCGGCAACGAGATCCTGAAGCTTTGCGTCGCGGTGGGCGGCTGCCTGACGGGCGAGCACGGCGTCGGTATCGAAAAGCGGGACCTGATGGTGTTCCAGTTCGGGCCGCAGGACCTCGCGCAGCAGATGCGGGTGCGTGCGGCCTTCGACCCGCACTGGCTGCTCAATCCGGCCAAGGTGTTCCCGCTCGAAGGCCGGGCGGCGGCGTGACCTTGCTGGAGCCGACGAGCGAACCGGAGGTCGTGGCCCATGTGGCGGCGGCGCGGCAGGACCGGCGCACGCTCTCGCTGCGCGGCGGCGGGACGCAGGTCGGGCTTGGTCGACCGGTGGCGGCCGATGTTATTCTGTCGTGTCGCGCCCTGACGGGCATCACCCTGCATGAGCCCGCCGAGCTGGTGATCGCGGCCTGGGCCGGCACGCCCGTGGCCGAGGTGGAGGCCGCACTTGCCTCGACGGGGCAGATCCTGCCCTTCGAGCCCGTCGATCTGCGTCCCCTTTACGGCACCGCGGGGGCGCCGACGCTTGGCGGGGTGGTGGCGGGCAATTGGTCGGGGCCACGCCGCATCCAGGCCGGGGCGGCGCGCGACCACCTGATCGGGGTGCGGTTCGTCAACGGGCGGGGCGAGGCCATCAAGTCCGGTGGCCGGGTGATGAAGAACGTCACGGGGCTCGACCTCGTGAAGCTGCAATGCGGCGCCCAGGGCACGCTGGGTGTTCTCACCGAAGTGACCTTCAAGGTGCTGCCGCGGCCCGAGAGCACCCTGACCCTCGCCTTCGCGGGCCTCGACGATCGGCGTGCCGTGGCGCTGCTGACGGCGGCGCTCGGCTCGCCCTACGAGGTGTCGGGCGCCGCCCACCTGCCGCCCGGCGTCGAGGGCGCGGGCGCCCGCACGCTGTTGCGCCTCGAGGGCTTCGCGGCCTCGATCGCCTACCGGGCCGACCAGCTCGCCACCCTGCTGCACCGCTACGGTGGTCCGGCGATGATCGAAGGCGACGCGGCGGCCGCGCTCTGGGCTGCGGTGCGGGACGGCCGCTTGCTGGCCGAGCCGCGGGACCGCGCCGTGTGGCGGATCTCCGTGCCGCCGACGCAGGGGCCCACCCTGGTGGACGCGCTGCGGGGCAGGCTGGCCTTCGCCCATCTGTACGACTGGGGCGGCGGCCTGATCTGGCTCGCCACCGCGGTCGAGCGGGATGCCGGCGCCACGGCGATCCGCGACGCCCTCGCGCTGATCGGTGGCCACGCCACGCTGCTGCGGGCGCCGGATGCGGTGCGGACCCGCGTGCCGGTGTTCCAGCCGCTGGCCGCGCCCCTCGCGGCGGTGGTGGCCCGCGTGAAAGCGAGCCTCGACCCCGACCTTATCCTCAACCGCGGGTTCATGGTCGCCGAAGGCTGACCGCGCCCAACAGGGACCCCGACGCGATGCAGACCAACTTTGCCCTGGCGCAACTGGCCGACCCGCACATGCGGGAGTCCGAAAGCATCCTGCGCAGCTGCGTCCATTGCGGCTTCTGCACCGCCACCTGCCCGACCTACCTGCTCGAGGCCGACGAACTCGATAGTCCCCGCGGTCGCATCTACCTCATGAAGGACATGCTGGAGGGCGGCAAGGCCGCCACGGCTGAAGTCGTCACCCACATCGATCGCTGCCTTTCGTGTCTGTCCTGCATGACGACCTGCCCGTCGGGGGTGCATTACATGCACCTCGTCGACCACGCTCGCGCCCATATCGAGACCACGTTCCGGCGCCCCCTGGCCGACCGGGCCCTGCGGTGGTTGCTGGTGAGCGTCCTGCCCCATCGCAACCGCTTCCGGTTGGCGCTGCTGGCAGCGCGGTTTGGCAAGCCGCTGCGGCCGCTTCTGGCCCGCCTGCCGGGCGCGGGCCGGCGGCTTGCGGCGATGCTCGACCTCGCGCCTGCCGTCCTGCCGTCGCGCTCCGCCCAGGAGCCGGGCCGCACCCTGAAGGCCGCTACGCCGCCGGCCGCCGGCCGCCGTCGCGTCGCCATGCTGACTGGCTGTGCCCAGGCGGTGCTGCGGCCCGGCATCAACGAGGCCGCCATCCGTCTGCTCAACCGCTCTGGCGTCGACGTGGTGCTGCCGAAGCGCGAGGGCTGCTGCGGCGCGCTCGTCCACCACATGGGGCAGGAGGCCGAGGGCCTCGCCCTGGCGCGCCGCGCCATCGACGTTTGGACGCGTGAGATCGACCACGGCGGGCTCGACGCCATCCTGGTCACCGCCTCGGGCTGCGGCACCACGATCAAGGATTACGGCTTCATGCTGCGTGACGACCCGGCCTATGCGGCCAAGGCCAAGCTCGTGTCCGGCCTAGCGCGCGACGTCACCGAATATCTCGCCGGCCTCGACCTGCCCAAGCAGGCCCCGGCCAAGCTGACGGTCGCCTATCATTCGGCCTGCTCGATGCAGCACGGCCAGAAGATCATCGATGGGCCGAAGCGGCTGCTGCGCCAGGCCGGTTTTACGGTCAAGGATGTGCCGGAAGGCCACATCTGCTGCGGCTCGGCCGGCACCTACAACATCCTGCAACCGGACTTCGCCGAACGGTTGCGGGCCCGCAAGGTGGCCAACATTGCCAAGACGCGGGCCGACGTGATCGCCACCGGCAACATCGGCTGCATGACGCAGATCGCCAAGGGTACCGACACCCCCATCCTGCACACGGTGGAACTGCTCGACTGGACCAGCGGCGGTCCGGTGCCGGAGGGGCTCGAGGCGGTGCTGGCCCGACAGGCTGTCGCTGTCCCGGCCTGAAGGCGATCAGGCCCAGTCGCGAGGGCGGTTGATCAGCACGAAGTCGTCGGCCTCGGTCGCCTGGGTCTTCAGCCAGTCCCGGGCCGCGTCCGACAAGCGCGCGACCTTATCGGCCTTGAAGCCCTTGTGAGTTTCGTCGAGCTCGAGCGTGGTGATGACCACGAGAAGCCGACGCGTCGTCCCGTCCTGGCCGCCCCCGGTGGTCCAGACTTTGGCGTCGCGGGCCAGCGGATGCTTGAAGGTCGCGGCCATCGGAACTCCTTGAAAAGACATGATCGGGTTCATGCCGTCATGCCGATGTCACAATCAACCCCGCCGCTTTCGCCTTCGGAAACGTTATGCCGGTGCGGTCCGGCGCGGCTCGTGCGGGCACGGGACGGCAACCCGCGGCGGAGCGATCACTGCCGCCGGCCCGAAAGGCTAAGGCTTCATTAAGAAACTGTCACACGGGCCGGCTATGACGGAGAACGTGTCCGGAGTTCGCCAATGTCCAGCTTGTCCGCCGTCCCACGCGCCGCGCCGGCGCCCGACCGGCCGAAGGTGCAATACCCGGCCAGCCACGGCACGCTGGTGGGCGTGTTCGGCCTCATGGCCGTCGGGCTCGCCTTTACGGCCTACAGCATCTGGAACGACGTCCGCGAGGCGGGGCCGGCCACCCACTCGCCGCTCGCCTATCTGCTGCTCGCCGTCGCGCTGGTGATCGCGCTCGGCTTCGAATTCGTCAACGGCTTTCACGACACCGCCAATGCGGTGGCGACCGTCATCTACACCCATTCGCTGAAGCCGAACCACGCCGTGGTGTGGTCGGGGTTCTTCAACTTTCTCGGCGTGCTGTTCTCGACCGGCGCCGTGGCGTTCGGCGTGGTGTCGCTGTTGCCCGTCGAACTCATCCTGCAGGTCGGGTCCGATGCCGGCTTCGCCATGGTGTTCGCGCTGTTGATCGCGGCCATCATCTGGAATCTCGGCACCTGGTGGCTGGGATTGCCGGCCTCGAGCTCGCATACGCTGATCGGCTCCATCATCGGGGTCGGGGTCGCGAACGCCATGGTGCATGGCCGCAGCGGCACTTCGGGCATCGATTGGGAGCAGGCGGCCAGCATCGGCAAGGCGCTGCTGATTTCGCCGCTGGTCGGCTTCTTCGCGGCCGGGGCGCTGCTGCTGCTGATGAAGCTGGTGATCCGCTCGAAGCAACTCTACCAGGAGCCGAAGTCCGAAGCGCCGCCGCCGCGCTGGGTCCGGGCGCTGTTGATCTTCACCTGCACGGGCGTGAGCTTCGCCCATGGGTCGAACGACGGCCAGAAGGGCATGGGGCTCATCATGCTCATCCTGATCGGTACCGTGCCGACCGCCTATGCGCTGAACCGCGCCGTGCCGGACAGCCAGGTGCCGCATTTCGAGCAGGTCGCGCAGGACGCCTCGCGGATCGTCGACGCCAAGGCCGCCGGCCGCGCCGCCACGGGCGATCCGCGGCCGGCCGTCACGGGCTTTATCCGGGACAGCCGGATCGAGGACGCCACCTATCCGGCGCTGTCCGTGCTGATCCGCGACGTGTCGGACCAGGTGAAGGGATACGGCACGCTGAGCCGCATCCCGCCCGAACAGGTGCGCAACACCCGCAACGACATGTATCTCGTCTCGGAAGCGCTGCGGAAGCTGCCAAAGGCGCAGAATAGCGGCCTGAGCGCCGACGACACCAAGGCGCTGGCGGCCTACAAGGGCGAACTCGACCATTCGACCAAGTTCATCCCCACCTGGGTGAAGATCGTTGTGGCGCTGGCGCTCGGCCTCGGCACGATGATCGGCTGGAAGCGCATCGTGGTGACGGTCGGCGAGCGCATCGGCAAGACGCATCTCACCTATGGCCAGGGTGCCGCGGCCGAACTCGTCGCCATGGCCACCATCGCGGCAGCCGATCGCTTCGGCCTGCCGGTCTCGACCACCCACGTGCTGTCGTCGGGCGTCGCCGGCACCATGGCGGCCAACGGGTCGGGTGTGCAGATGGAGACCATCCGCAACATCCTGCTCGCCTGGGTGCTGACGCTGCCTTGCGCGATCCTGTTGTCGGGCAGTCTTTACGTGGTGTTCAGCCGCTTGTTTTGAGCCCGCGACCCCGTCAGGCGGCCATTCGTCGGTTGTCTCCGGCAGGGCTGTCGGGCGGGCCGAGCCGGAAGGCCGCCATCAACGCCACCAGGTCCTCGACGTCCTGGAACAGGCTTTGGCCGATAACGGCGGTTTCCTGCACCCGGGCGGCGTTCTGCTGGGTCAGTTGATCCATGTCGCGCACGGCCGTGTTGATCTGGCCGAGCCCGTCGGCCTGCTCCTGCGCGGCTCCGGCGATCTTCCCCACGAGATCGTTGGCCGAAGCCACATGGGCGAGGATCTGATCGAGGGCGACGCCGGTGCCGCCCACCAGCGCCACGCCCTGCTGGACGCTGCGGGAGGAACTGGCGATCAAGGCGCCGATCTCCTTTGCGGCATCGCCCGAGCGTTGGGCGAGGCTGCGCACCTCGGAGGCCACCACCGCAAACCCGCGCCCGGCATCGCCGGCCCGGGCGGCCTCGACGCCGGCGTTCAGCGCCAGCAGGTTGGTCTGGAAGGCAATCTCGTTGATGACGCCGACGATCTGCCCCACCTGGGCCGCCACCGCCTCGATTTCGGCCATCGCGGCGCGCGTTTCCACCATCACGGCGGCGGAGCGCTGGGCGTCGTCGGCGGCCGCGCCGACCACACCGCGCGCCTGATCGGCGCTTTTGGCGCTGTTGCGTACGGTGCCGGTCATCTCGCCGAGGGCAGCGGCCGCTTCTTCGAGGTTTGAGGCCTGCTGCTCGGTGCGGCGCGCAAGGTCGCTCGCGGCCGTGGTCACATCGACGGCAGCGTTGCGGACGCCCGCGATGCCGTCGGCCAGCCGCCCCATCGCCTCGGCGGTCCTGTCCATGGTGGTGTTGAAGTCCAGCCGCAGCGGCTCGTAGTCGGGTGCGAAGACGCGGGCGATGCGCCAGGTGAGGTTGCCGCGTGCCAGATGTTCGAGGCCCTGGGCCAGGCCCGCCAGGGCATCGGCCTGCTGCCGCGCCGTGCGGGCGCGCTCGGCTTCCGATTGTTCGCGGTTGCGCTGCGCTTCGGCCTCGAGGCGTTGGCGCTCCCGCGCGGTTTGATCGAGCGCGACCGCATTATCCTTGAACACCTGCACGGCGCGCGCCATCTCGCCGATCTCGTCGCGGCGGGTCGCGAACGGCACCCCGACCGTGAGCTGGCCCTTGGTCAAGGCCGTCATGGCATCGCGCAGGCGGCGCAGCGGCACGGCCGTGGTGCGGCCGACATAGATCGCGATGGAGAGCCCGACGAGCACCGCCAAGCCGATGGCGGTCTCGATGATGCGCGCCGTGCGGATGCGGGCGGCATCGAGCGCCGTGGCAGTGGCGGTTTCGCGCGCCGCGATGGTGTCTTCCACACCTTGCAACTGCGGGCCGATCAGGTCGAAGTCGCCCGTCAGGGTTTCGGCCGCGAGCATGAAATTCTTTTCGGCCTCACCCCAGGGTCGGAAGGCGGCGCCGTAATCCTTCAGGGCCTGTGCCAAGGCATCCTTGCGCTCGGCCGGCAGCCCGGACTTGGTGAGCCGGCGCTCGAACCGCCCATAGGCGATCTCCCAATTGCCGAGCAATTCCGCGTTCAGGGTCAGGCGATAAGCGCCCTCGATCTGCCGCAGGGTCCCGGCCAGGACTTGAAGGCGCAGGGCGTCATCATCGTCGGAAGCGCCCGCCGCGGCCGTGGCGGCCACATCGAGGCCGTCCGATGCCTTGTCCATGCTGGCCACGAGGCCCGCGTCGCCGGCGAGCGCCTGCCGCAGGGCTTCGACCGCCTCGAACTGGCTGCCGATGGTGCTGATGCCGTTCCGCAGGGCCGCAAGGTCAGGGTCCGACCCCGTCGCCTTCGGGCCGGCCGCAAGGGCCTGCACGGCCTGCCCGAGCGTGCCCTGGACGGCCCGGAACGCATCCGCGTCGGCGTCGTTACGGCGGAACCGCACGTCCCGGCTGGCGACCTTCAGCTCGGTGCCGATCGATCGGATCGTTTCGGCCCGGAGCCGCATCGCCGCATCGTCGGCATGACGCGCGAAGGCCATGCGATTATCGGCCTCGCTCGACAAGAACACCGAGGCCACCACGGCCAGTCCCGCCACGAAAGCGACGCTGACGAGCGCGATCCGGCTTTGGACATTCAAGCGACCTGCGAGACGCTGCATCGAGACCCTACACCCTTGTTGCAACGCACAGGGTAGGCAGGTGCCTTTAACAAGCTCGCCGCATCGGCGATGCCTGGGGACGACAACGCCGGAATTTCAGGCCGGTCAGGGCGGCAATCTGTGCAACTGGCTACCGGACCCCTGCCGCTCGGCCCGCCATCACCGCACGGGGCGGCGAAAGCGCCGGCCTTCGCCGAGCCACGACAACACGGTCGCGCCGAGCAGCAGCAACAGGCCGAGCAGGCCGGTGGCGATCGGCCACAACCCGACGCCGCGCACCTGACTCGACTCCGTCCGCTTGATGCCGACGTAATCCGAGCCGTCGTAGCGGGGCGCGGCGTGCATCGCCACGAGGCGCGGCAGCGCCACCTCGGCGCCGGCCCCCGACGCGATGCGGCGGACGCTGCCGCCGGTGGCGGCCGCGAGGGCCGCAAGGCGGTCGGGCGTCGACACCACATCCTGGAACTCGCGCGGGTTCTCGGGCCCCACATTGGCCAGCACCGATAGGCTGCCGTTGGTGACCCGGTACAGACCGAGCTCGTGCGTTTCCACCATGGCGCGCGCCAGTCCCGGCGCCTCGTCGACGAGCGGCAGGGTTTGTTGCAGGCCCGAGGGCGCCGTGACGGTGAGCGGCTCGGCGCTGCCTTTGACGCTTTGGCGTTCCACCACGAGATCGCGGCCCCGCACGCTGGCCCTTAGGGCTTCGTCTTCAAGCTCCGGCTCCTTCATCAGCCAGTGAGCGAGGCGGCGGAACAGGTCGAGGTAAGGGCCGCCATCCTCGAAGCCGCGCGCCCAGAGCCACATTTGATCGCTGAGCAGCAGCCCGACGCGGCCCTTGTCCTCGTGCGACAGGACGAGCAGCGGCTCGCCCTTGGCGCCCGACAGAATGGGCGTGCCCTTGGTGACGACAGCATCGATCTGCCGGAACCAGGGCGCCCAATGGGGCGGGTTGGCATCGGCCCCCGGCAGGCCGCGCGTCACGGGGTGGCGCGCGCCTTCCGCCGTGACGCCCGCCCGGAACGGCGCCTCGGTGAGGCTGCCGGACGGCTTGGCCGGTGTGACGGCCCCGAGCGGTGAGAAGAACAGCCCGTCGGGCGTCGCGAAGTCGGGCCCGGCCGCGATCAACAGGGCGCCGCCGTTGCGGACGTAATTGGCGATATTCTCGAAATAAACGTAGGGCAGGATGGCCTGGTTGGAGAAACGGTCGAAGATGATCAGGTCGAAGTCCTTGATCTTCTGGCCGAACAGCTCGTTGGTCGGAAAGGCGATCAGCGCCAGTTCGTTGATGGGCGTGCCGTCCTGTTTTTCAGGCGGCCGCAGGATCGTGAAATGGACGAGGTCGACATTGGCATCCGACTTCAGGATGTTGCGCCACATGCGCTCGCCCTGGTGCGGCTCGCCCGACACGAGCAGCACTTTTAGCTTGTCACGCACCCCGTCGATGGTGACCACCGCCTTGTTGTTGAGGGCCGTCAACTCGCCCGGGATGGTCGGCACCTCGATCTCGACCACGTTCGGCCCGGCATGGTCGACTCGGACCGGAATATCGATCGCCTGATCGACGCTCGCCTGGAGGCTCGCCACCGGGTTGCCGTCGCGGCGCACCACCACGGTGACGGGCTCGCCTTTGTCGCCGGTGTCGCGCACCCGGATGCCGATCGTCTGGTCCTTGCCGACGAGGCCGAAGCGGGGCGCCTCGGTCAATTCCACCCGGCGGTCGCGTTCGCCTTCGTGGCCCGTCACCAGCACGTGCAGCGGGGCCTGAAAGCCCAGCGCCGCGGCCGCGGCCGGCACATCGTCGACGAGCCCGTCCGTCACCATGAAGACGCCGCCGAGCCGGCTCGGCGGCACATCGGCCAGCCCGGCATGCAGCGCCGAGAACAACCGCGTGCCGTCGTTGCCGGCATCGGTGCGATCGGAGTCGATGATGCGGGTTTCGACGTTGCCGAGCGCCGCCAGGCCCCGTTCCAGCGCCGCGGCCGCGTGGGTGGTCTGGGCGTCCCGGTTGCCGATGGTCTGCGAAGCGCTGCGATCGAGCACCACCGCGACCACGTCCTTCTCGCCCTGGCGATCTTCGCCCACCAACGACGGATTGACGAGCGCCAGCAGGATCAACGCCAGAGCGATGGCCCGAAGCGTCGGGCCACGCCGTTGTCCGGCCAACAGGCCCAAGCCCGTCAGCAGCAGGGCCGCCACCGCAAAGGCGGCCAGGATCGGCCAGGCGATCAGCGGCGACGCATCGATCGAGAAGCTGTTCATCGGGCCGTCGGGCTCATCGGGCGAGCCGTTCCAGAAGGTCGTGCACGTGCACCTGATCGGCCTTGTAGTTGCCGGTCAGCGTGTACATCACGAGATTGATGCCGCCCCTGAGCGCGAGCTCCCGCTGCCGCGCGCCGCCGGGCACCAGCGGGAACAGCGGCTGGCCGTCGGCATCGGCCGCCCAGGCCCCGGCGAGGTCGTTGCCGGTAATCACGATGGGGGACACGCTGTCGCCCGCCCGGGCCGGACGGGCGGCCTCGTTGGCGGAGGGTGGCGGCAGGGCCTCGATCCAGGTCGGCGCCGTGGCGTAGCGACCCACGAAGCCGGCCAGGATATAGAAGGTGCGATTGACCACATGGTCGGCCGGCAGCGGCTCGACCTCGGGCACGTCGATGCCGGACAGCAGTTCGCGCAGCCAGGCGCCTTCGGGGGTCGGCGGACCGCCCGGGCGCTGCGTGAGGGCGTCGCGCGTGTCGAACACCACCGTGCCGCCTTGTTTCATGTAGCTGGCCACGCGCGCCTTGGTGGCGGCGCTCGGTTGCGGCGCCGCGGCCGACACCGGCCAATACAGCAGGGGATAGAAGCTGAGCTCGTCGCGCGACGGATCGACCCCGATCGGGTCGCCCGGCGTCAGCGAGGTGCGGTCGGCGAGCGCGTGCGACAAGGCCGTGAGACCCGACAGGCTGGCCGCATCAAGCCCGGCGTCGCCGCTCATCACGGTGGCGAGGCGCACCGACAAGGCCGATTGCATGTCCTGTTTCGACACTGCGAGTCCGTCGTCAAAGGCCTGGGCCGGCCGCACCGGGCCCCACAGCAGCGCTCCGGCAAGCGCCAGGATCAGGACCGAGGCGGCGGCCGGCCGCCCGGCCCGCAGGCGCCGCAGGCCGCCGCCGAGCCAGAGCGTGGCGAGGCCATCGAGCAGGAACAACACCAGGGCCGTCGTCACCAGCATGGCCCGCAGGTCGATCGGCTCGGAGGCCAGGAGGCTGTCACGGCCGAACGGCAGGCCAGACGCCTCGAAGCGTGTCAGCGTGTCGGCGGGCCCGAACAGGTTCAGCGCCACCAGGGCATCGGCCGGACCATAGAAGCCGGGCGGATGGTCGAGCGACACGGCAGGGGGCGCGCTCGCCACGAAAGGCCGGGCCGCGGGCGGCGGCGCTTCGAGCACGCCGAATCCATCGAGGATGCGGCTCGGCGCCAGGGTGGCGGCCTCCGAGGCCGAGGCCCCCGCCTTGTCGCCCCCACCGGGGGCGACGGTGCCCGATAGGTCGACAATCCGCCGCAGCATGGCGACGAAGAGGCCCGACAGCGGAAGGTTCGACCAGGTGGTGTCGGCCGTGATGTGGAACAACACCACGAGCCCCTTGCCGCGCTTCTCGGCGGTGACCAGGGGCGTGCCGTCCGTCAGCTGCGCCCAGGTCTTGTCGGCGATGCCGGGATCGGGCTCGGCCAGCACCTGCCGGGTCACGGTGACGGCATCGTGCGGCACGAGGCCCGCGAAGGGGCTTTTGGCATCAAAGGGTGCCAGCGGCTTCGGCTGGTCCCACGACAGGGCGCCGCCGAAGCTGCGGCCACCGCGCCGCAGCGCCACCGGCACGAGGTCGTCGGCCTGACCGGCCAGCCGGGCACCGGCAAAGCGCACCAGAACGCCGCCGTCGGCGACGAATTTCTGCAGCCGGTCGTGATCCGCGCCGGGGCCGACGTTGAGGTCGGCCAGCACCATCACCGACGGCTTTTCATCGAGCAGCGCCGCCAACGGATCGGCGGTGCCAACCCGCATCTCGCGCACATCGGCATAAGGGGCGAGCGCCCGGGCCAGGTAGAAGGTCGGCGACAAGAGCGGTTGCGCCACATCGGCCGTGGTGCCCGACACGAGCCCGACGCGGCGTCGTTTCCAGCGGCCGTCGAGCAGGCTGACGGCGCCTGCCGAGGCGACCCCGTCGACCGCCACGCGGGCGATCTCGTTGCGAAGCTCCACCGGCAAGGTCAACGTCGCATGGGTCTCGACCGTGCTGCCGAAGCGGAAATCCGCGTCGCCGACCGGCAGGCCCTTCAGGTCATAGGCATGCAGGCGTCCCTCAGTGGGCGCGCCATTGCCGGCCCGCACGAGGCGGACGTCGAGGTGATCCGGTTGGTTGTCGGTGCCCGCCACCGCGACAGGCGTATCGGCGGCCGTGACAATCGTGGCGGGGTGGCGCGTCGTGAGGCTCGCGAGGCGCTCCGCGAAGGCCTGGGCATGGCCGTTCTCGAGCCCATCGGCGATCCACACCACATCGGCGTCGGGCGACGCCGCCAGCAGGGCCTCGAGCGCCGGCAGCGCGGCGAGCCGGTCGGGCACCACCGGCTGCGGTTTCAAGGCGCGCAGCCGTTCAAGCGTTTGCGAGGCCGTGGCCGGCTGAACGGCGCGGGCGCCGTCCGAGAAGGGCAGCACCACGGTCGGTCGGCCCTGCCGCTCGGCCGCGCTGGCGCGATCGCTGGCCGCCGCGACACGGCGGTCCCAGCCGGGGGCCGCCGCGAAGCCGTCGTCGAGCAGGATCACCAGCGGTCCCGTGCCACCTCCGAGCGCCGGGGGCGGATTCCAGATCGGCCCCGCCATGGCCAGCACGATGGCCGCCGCCACCAGCAGGCGCAGCAGCAACAGCCAGGGCGGCGTGCGGGATGGCGTTTCCTCGCGCGGCCTTTGGTCGAGGATCAGCCTGAGCGGCGGGAACGGCAGGGCGCGCGGCCGTGGTGGCGTGACGCGCAGCAGCCAATACAGCACCGGCAGAGCCGCGAGGGCGACGAGCACCGCCGGCGCCGTGAAGGCGAGCGGAAGGCCGAACATTTACGAGGCTCCGGTGCGGCTGGCGGGCGCCAGGCCGAAGGCCAGGGTCAACAACGCTTGCGCCGCGGAAGCATCGGTCCGGTGCAGCATCGTGGTCCAGCCAACCGCCCGGGCGGCCTCCGTCACGGCCGCGCGATGGGCCGCCAGCCGGTCAAGGTAGAGGGTGCGCATGGCGGACGCCTCGCCGAGGCGCAGCCGGGCGGTCGAATCGGAATCGCGTAATTCCACATGGCCCGCGAAGGGGAACGTGTCCTCCATTGGGTCGGCGATCAGCACCAACTGGCCTTGCGCGCCCGCTGCCGCAAGCCGCGTCAGCGCCGCCGCGATGCGTTCGGGTTCGCTCAGGAAGTCGCCGATCAGCACGCCGCGCGACCGTGCCGGCAGTGGCTCGGGGTGCGGCAGGTCGTCGAGCGCGGCGCCCTGCCGATCCGCCAGCGCCAGCACCTCGGCAAACCGGTCGATCACACCCCGGGTCGCCATGGCGCGACACAAGCCGTGCAGGCCGACGCGCTCGCCGCCGCGCACCAGCAGGTCCGCCATCGCGAGGCCAAGCACCAGGGCACGGTCGCCTTTCGATTGCGGCGCGAGGGTGGATTGAAACCCCATGGAGGGCGAGCGGTCGATCCACAGCCAGACCGTCTGGGCGGATTCCCATTCGCGCTCGCGCACATAGGTGCGGTCGTCCCGTGCCGAGCGGCGCCAGTCGATGTTCGACGCGCTTTCGCCCGACACGAAGGGCCGGAACTGCCAGAACGACTCGCCCATGCCGGCGCGGCGGCGGCCGTGCACCCCGTGGGCAACGCTCGCGGCGATGTGCTGCGCCGTCACGGTAAGGGCCGGCAGCCGGCGCGCAAGCGTTTGCGCGGCCTCGCGGTGCGGAACACCGATCGCGCGCTCATTGGGGCCGAGCAGCCGGGCGTCTGAAGCCATCTAGGCGAGGCGCCCCACGAGCTTCGCCACGATGTTCGGCACGGTTTCGCCCTCGGCCCGGGCCGCAAAGGTCAGCGCCATGCGGTGCTTCAACACCGGCAGCGCCAACGCCTTGACGTCGTCGGTCGAGGGCGACAGCCGGCCGTCGATCAGGGCGCGGGCCCGGGTGGCGAGCATCAGCGCCTGGGCGGCGCGCGGGCCCGCGCC
>NZ_JARPVX010000054.1:0-26740 GCF_033947565.1 Lichenihabitans sp. Uapishka_5 | reverse complement strand
TCGAGGCGGCCCGGGCCGGCGAAGCGGGGCGCGGCTTCGCCGTGGTGGCGTCGGAAGTGCGGGCCCTGGCCCAGCGCTCGGCCGAGGCCGCCAAGGAGATCAAGGCGCTGATCTCGACCTCGGCCGTCCAGGTCGGCTCGGGCGTGGCACTCGTGGGCGAGACTGGGGCGGCGCTCGAAACCATCGTGGCCCAGGTGGCCGAGATCAACGCCATCGTGCTCGACATCGCCCATTCGGCCGAAGAACAATCGACCGGCCTCGACCAGGTCAACACGGCCGTCAACGGCATGGACCAGGTGACCCAGCAGAACGCCGCCATGGTGGAGGAGACCACGGCCGCGGCCCGCAACGTGGCGAACGAAACGGAGGAACTGGCGCGCCTCGTCGGCCAGTTTCGCGTCGGCCAGACAGGTCGTGACGCCCCGGCGCGACCGACGCCGCAACGCCAGGGCGTCACGGCGCTGCGGACGACGGGGCGGGGCGGGGCGGCCCGTCAGCCGCAACCCGCGGGCGAGTCCACATGGGAGGAGTTCTGAGCGGAAAGGCTGCAGGACCGACGCGGGAAGTCACTCCGCGTGACGGAGTTAGCGATCCCTCCATCCCTTGCGCAGTGCACGCCATGCACTGTAATGTTGCGAAGGAGGTGTCGTGCCGACCATCGTCCGCTTGTCCGATACGTTGCGCATCTGCATGTATGCGGGCGACCACAATCCGCCGCACTTCCACCTGATCGCGTCGGATCGCCGGGCCTGCATGGTGCGCCTCGACACGCTGGAGGTGATCCGGGGCACGATCGATGCGAGGAGTTTCGCCCAGGCCGTCGCCTGGGCGGGCGACAACGGCGACCTGCTCGCCAGGAGATGGGCGGACCTCAATGAGCGCGACTGAATTCACCGTGGACAGCGCCTTGCCGCAGATCGCTGCCGTGACGTCGGTCGAGGGCCTGACCGTGGCGGTGTCCTGGGCGGATGGCCGGGCTGAAACGGTGGACCTCGCTCCTGCGCTCCTGCGGTTCAAGGTCTATGCCCCGCTGCGGACGGATGCCGGCCTGCTGGCCTCGGTTCATGTGGCTGACGAAGGCTTTGCGATCGCATGGGGCGCCGGCGATATCGACATGGCCTCGACGACGGTTGAGGAACTGGCAGGACAGGCCATGTCGACCGACAGCTTCGCCGGCTTTACCAAGCGGCACGGCTATACGCTCGATGCGGTCGCGGCCGAGCTTGGAATCAGCCGGCGTCTTGCCGCCTATTACCAGAGCGGCCGACCGATCCCGCGGCATATCTCGCTCGCTTGCGCCTACCTCGACCTGCGCGAGCGAAAGCGGGAAACCGCATAACACGGCCTCAGGCACCAAGCCGGACGGGGCAACCCAATCTGGACCTGCAAACGGATCGTGGCCGAAGCGGCTGATGAAGGACCGATCTCGTCCTCGACGTCGTGCGTCGCGCGGTCGTGGGCAAGGTTGGACTGGCCTTGGTTGACAGCGCCGATGCCGTTCCGATAAGTCCACCCCAGACTTCATCGACCGGAGTCAAAACGCCGACTGGCCTTCGAGGCCGGAAGCGAACGCCCGACAGCGCCATGCGCTCTCGGGCGCGTTTTGTTTTGGCCGATCCGCAACCGCGCCCACCGGCGTCCCCTGCGCCGCGAGGCGCCTCTCGCGCCTCCTGGCGCCAAACGCTCGCGCCTCCCGGCGCCAAGGAGCCAGCATGTTCGAGAGCCTTTCCGATAAGCTCTCCGGCATCTTCGACGGCCTCACGCGGCGCGGGTCGCTGACGCTCGACGACGTCAACGGTTCCATGCGCGAGGTGCGGCGGGCCTTGCTCGAGGCCGACGTGGCGCTCGAGGTGGTGCGGACCTTTGTCGATCAGGTGCGCGACCGCGCGGTCGGCCAGGGCGTGCTGAAATCCATCACGCCCGGCCAGATGGTCATCAAGATCGTCAACGACGTGCTGATCGACACGCTCGGCCAGGACGCCGACACGATCTCGCTCGAAGCCACGAAGCCGGTCGCCATCATGATGGTCGGCCTGCAGGGCGCCGGCAAGACCACCACAACGGCCAAGGTCGCCCGGCGGTTGAAGGATCGCTACAAGAGCAAGGTCCTGATGGCCTCGCTCGATGTGAAGCGCCCGGCCGCCCAGGAACAGCTCGCGGTTCTCGGTAAACAGGTCGGTGTCGACACGCTGCCGATCGTGGCCGGCCAGACCCCCGTGCAGATCGCCCGGCGCGCCGAAGAATCGGCCCGGCTGGGGGGCTACGACGTGGTGATGTTCGACACCGCCGGCCGTACCCACATCGACGAGCCGCTGATGCTCGAGATGAGCGAGATCAAGGCGGCCGCCCGGCCGCACGAGATCCTGCTCGTCGCCGACGCGCTGACCGGCCAGGACGCCGTCAATCTCGCCAAAAGCTTCGACGAGCGCGTCGGCATCACCGGCATCGTGCTGACCCGCATGGACGGCGACGGCCGCGGCGGCGCGGCGCTTTCCATGCGGGCCGTCACTGGCAAGCCCATCAAGCTCGTCGGCACCGGCGAGAAGATGGAGGCGCTCGAGGATTTCCATCCGCAGCGGGTCGCCAACCGCATCCTCGGCATGGGCGATATCGTGTCGCTGGTCGAGCGCGCGGCCGAGACGATCGACGCCGCCGAGGCGATGAAGATCGCCGAGAAGATGAAGAAGGGGCGGTTCGACCTCGACGACCTGTCGAACCAGCTCGGCCAGATGGAAAAGCTCGGCGGCCTCGGCGGCATCATGGGCATGCTGCCCGGCATGGGCAAGATGAAGGACCAGTTGGCCGCCGCCGGCATGAACGACGGCATGATCAAGCGGCAGCGCGCCATCATCTCCTCGATGACCACGCACGAGCGGCGCAACCCCGACGTGCTCAAGAACTCGCGCAAGAAGCGCATCGCGGCGGGCTCCGGCACCAAGGTCGAAGAAATCAACCGCCTGCTGAAGCAGCACCGCCAGATGGCCGACATGATGAAGATGATGGGCGGCGCCGGCGGCAAGAAGGGCGGCGCGCTCGGCAAGATGGCCTCCATGTTCGGCATGGGCGGCAATCCGCTGGCCGGCATGCCGGAGCCGACGCCGGAACAGCTCGAGGAAATGGGCCGCAAGCTCGGCGCCGGGCAGAACCCGGGCCTCCCCTCGATGCCCGACTTCGGCAAGCTGCCGAAATTGCCGCCAGGGCTACCCGGCATGGGCGGTTCCCGCCTGCCGGGCCTCGGCGGCGGCTTCAACCCATTCGGGAAGAAGAAGTGATCCCGTCATTGCGAGCGCAGCGAAGCAACCCAGAGGCCGCGGTTCTGGATTGCTTCGTCGCTTCGCTCCTCGCAATGACGGCTCCGGTGTTTCCGCGATCCTGAAAAGTCCAGAAAGGTCAGTTCCCCATGTCCCTGAAAATCCGCCTCGCCCGTTGGGGTGCCAAGAAGCGTCCCGTTTATCGCGTTGTGGTGGCCGATGCCCGTGCGCCGCGCGACGGTCGCTTCATCGAGAACCTCGGCACCTTCGATCCGCTGAAGGCCAAGGACGACGCCACCCGCCTGAAGCTCGACACCGAGAAGGCCCAGGCCTGGATCGCCAAGGGCGCCCAGCCGACCGACCGCGTGGTGCGCCTCCTGGCCAGCCTCGGCGTCGGCGAGCACAAGGCCGGCAATAACCCGGTGAAGGCCAAGCCGAAGAAGAAGGCGCAGGAGCGCGCCGACGCCGCCGCGGCGGCCGCCGAGAAGACCGACGAAGCCGCCTAAGACGGTTTCAGCCTTCCCGTTCAGGCCCGGCCTCGTGCCGGGCCTTTTCGTTTGAGGGCAGCCTTAGGGCGCCGCGGCCAGGAACGCTCTGATCCACCCGCCGACCCGTGCCGCATCGCTGATGCCGTCGAAGCTCGCGATCGCCTGGTCGGCCGCGCCGTCCGGCAACGCCGTGCGGCGCAGCTCAACCAGTTCGGCCGCGAAATCGCGCGTGAACTCGGGGTGGAACTGCATCGAGACTGCGGTGCCGCCCGGGTACAGCAGGGCCGCATGGGGCGTGAAGGCGCTTGTGGCCAGCACCGTGGCGCCGGGCGGCGGCGCCACCACCTGGTCCTGGTGGGACGCCACGACCGCGATGCGGGCCGGTGTCGCCTCACCCATCCAGGGGGCCGGGGCCACCACCTCGTAGCTCTGCAGGCCGAGGCCCCAGCCCTTGGCGCTCTTCTCCACCCGGCCACCGAGCGCTTCGGCCATGATCTGGTGGCCGAAGCAGATCCCGACCAGCCTGGTTCGGCCATGCGCCTGCTGGATGAAACGCTTCAACGGCGCGATCCAGGCCAGGGGGTCGTAGACGCCGGCCGACGAGCCGGTGATCACATAGGCGGGATGGTCCTCGGGGCTGGCCGGCAGGATGCCCGCCTGCACGTCGTAGCTGCGGGTCGGCATCGTTTCGCCGAGCAACGCCCGCACCATAGCGTCGTAGCGGCCGTGCCGCGCCGCAAGGCTGTGCGGCGGCGTGCCGGTTTCCAGGATGCCGATCGTCGGAGCCATGTCGCCTGTCCTTTGCTGCGACTCCATTTGCGGCGACGGGGCGGAAAGGTCAAAACCGGCCGTGCCGTTCGAGGAGGTCGTGTTCATGGATTCCGCCGCAGCGTTGCCGGCCTTGCTCCGCATCGATGCCGCCGCGCGGCGCGTGCGCCTCGACCCGCGGGATCCCGCCTTCGTGCAGAACCCTTACCGGGCCTATGCGGCGATCCGGGCGGCCTGCCCGTTCTTCTTCTGGGAAGACTACGGCCATTGGTGCGCCACGACCCATGCGGCCGTCGGCGCCCTGTTCCGCGACCGCCGCTTCGGGCGCGACCTGAAACACGTGACCACCCGGGCGGCGCTTGGCTGGCCGGAGCGGCCGGCCCATACGAAGCCGTTCTATGATGTCGAGGATCGCTCGATGCTCGAGAACGAGCCGCCGGTCCACACGCGGTTGCGCACGGCCGTCAACCGCGCCTTCGTGTCGCGCGCCGTGGAACGGTTGCGGCCCCGGGTGGCGGCGCTGGCCCACGCGCTGATCGACCGTGTTCCCACCGACGCGCCGTTCGACCTGCTGCCCGCCTTCGCGGAACCCATTCCGGTGACGGTGATCGCCGAGATGCTGGGCGTGCCGACTAACCATGCGCCGCAGCTGCTCGACTGGTCGCACCGCATGGTGGCCATGTACCAGTTCGGCCGCACCCGGGCGGTCGAGGACGCGGCCGTGGCCGCCACCGAGGCCTTCGGCGCCTATGTGGCCGACGCCCTGGCGCAGCGCCGGCGGCAGCCCGGCGACGACATCCTCAGCCTGCTGCTCGCGGCCGGACAGGATGGGGCGCGGCTGAGCGAGGACGAGATCGTCAGCAACGCCATCCTGCTGCTCAACGCCGGCCACGAGGCCACCGTGCATGCGATCGGCAATGGCGTCGCGGCGCTGTGGGCGAGCAAAACCGACCCTGCCGAGGCTTTGGCGACGCCCGAACGCGCCACAGCCACGGTGGAGGAGTTGCTGCGGCTGGCGCCGCCGCTGCACATGTTCACCCGCCACGCGCTGGAACCGATCGAGCATGACGGCGTGTCGTTTCGCATCGGCGACGCAGTCGGCCTGCTGATCGGTGCCGCCAACCACGATCCGGCGGTTTATCCGGCGCCGGCGCGCTTCCTGCCCGACCGCGTCGGGCCGCCGCATGTCGGCTTCGGCGGCGGCATCCACTTCTGCATCGGTGCGCCTCTGGCGCGCTTGGAGCTGCAGGTGGCCTTGCCGATCCTGTTCGCCCGACTGCCGCGGCTACGCCTCGCCGAGGCGCCGCGCTTCGCCGACCGCTACCATTTTCACGGCCTCGAGGCCTTGAGGGTCACGGCTGCCTGACGGCCCGGGCCTTGAAGGCCGCGCGCCCGAGCGCCGCCAGGGCCCAAAGCAGCAGCGCGTCGCCAAACAGCGCCTCGCCGGCCGCCACAAGCCGGCCGGCGCCCCCGAGCGGCGCGAGGCCGAGGTCGAGCCGCGCCAGGACGGCGACCGCGAAAGCGAGGCAACTCAGCGGGTCCGACACCGGGCCGCCGCCGATCTCACGCAGCCCCGTGGCGCGGAACGCGGCTGCGAACAGGATCAGGAGATCGGCGGCGCTGACCGCAAGGCACCACAGGTCGAGCCCACGCTGAAGCCCACGGGCCTGGGGCAGGGGCGCCCGACCGCGCAGGAAGACGGCCTGGTCGGCCAGCACCAGCACCGCCAGACCCAGCGCCACGAAGGGCAGGTTCTGGGACAGGCACCAGGCGAGGCCCACGAGCCCGACGCCCTGAGACAGAAAGGCGCGCGTGTAGATGCGCAGCACCGCCGCGGCCCGGTCCATGAGGCCCGACGCGTCCGGATCGAACTCCGGGGCCGGGCGGGGCCGTGACGGTCCAGCGCTCATCGGTTGCGCCCCGCGGGCTTACTTCTTGCGCATGCCGGCATCGTAGATGATGCCGCAATTGGTGCTCAACTCCGGCCGGTGCTGGCCCATGCAGGCCGCGATCTTTTCCTCGTTGGGCACGAAATCCTTGCAGAACTTCATGGCGTCGGCCTGGCAGGCCCGTTCCTGCCGCTCGCGCTGCGATTCGGCCGAGGCGAGGCCCGTGCAGGCCAGGAAGGCCGCGCCGGCTGTGAGGATCAGGGGAAGTCGCATCGGTTCCGTCCTTGGTCTGGGTCACGCGCCCGCAGACGCCTTCCGCCCCTATAAAGCCAGCATGGCGGAAATGCAGCCTGCCTCAGCGCGGCGGCGGCAGGGCGCGGCGCATGATGCGCTTATGCACCCGCACCATCAGGGCCGTGCCGAACAAGGGCGTCAACAGATTCAGCACCGGCACCGACACGAAAACGGCGATCAGGAAGCCGGCCGAGAAGACCAGCAGCCCGTGGCGCTGCCGCAAGGCGGCCGCTTGGCCGTAATCATGGAATCGCAGCGCCGCGAACTCGAAATATTGCCGCCCGAACAGGTAGGTGTTGGCCGCCAGGAACGCCACGGCGTTGATGCCGGGCACGAACAGCAGGCCGATGGCCAACAGCGTGACGCCGAGCGACACGACGCCGAACCGGATGCCGAGCCACACCGACGCGCCGATCGAGATCGGCCGGCCGGGCACCCCGGCCGGGTCGACGTCGCGCTCCACCCGTTCAGCGAGGTCGTCGACAAAGAAGCCGGCCACGATGGCCGACACCGGGGCCACCAGGAACACCGAGCCGACCAGGAGGCCGAGGCTGGCCAACAAGGAGGCAAGCGCCTGCAACCAGGGGTAGGGCAGCGTCAACAGCGACAAGAGGCCATGGTGGAGCCCAACCACCAGCACCGCCAGGATCGCCAGCGTGACCCCCAGCACCTTCCAGAACACAGTGCGGAACGCCGGAGTGAAGATCTCGGAAAAGGCCGCGGCGGCATCGGCGAACATGCGGGGTCCTGGTCGACAATCGAAGCGGGAGCGGCGGCATGGCCGCGCGGCGGCACCAAGCTCTGCACGACTTTGAGGTTCTGGGGAACTCACCTCACGCGAGGTTGTTGGCGTCCTTATGGAACCCAATCATCATCCCGACGCGTCGAAACTCGTCGCCCTCGTGGAGGACGAGCCGATCGTGCGCGACGTCGCCGCGGTCGAACTCGAGGATCGGGGTTTCTCGGTTGTGGAATTCGAATCCGCCGATGCGGCCTTGCCCTATCTCCAGGAGAACGGCGGCGCTTTCTCGCTGGTGGTCACGGATGTGCAGATGCCGGGTAGGATCAACGGCCTCGAGCTTGTGATCGTGCTGCAGCGCTGGTGGCCGCAGTTGAAGGTTCTGGTGACCTCCGGCGGCCCGCTGGTGAACCCCAGCCTGCTGCCACCCACCGCAAAATTCATCGCGAAGCCGTGGCGGGCAGCCGACATGGCTTCGCGCGTTCAGGAGCTCGTCGCAGCCGGGCCCTGACGGCCCGCCTGCGGAAATAGGGTTCAGCCGACCTTGCGGATCGTGTCGGGGCCGGCCGGCGCCTCGGTCGTGGTGCCGTTCGACACGCCGGTGCAGACGGCACGGGCCGCCTGGACCTCGCCTTCCTTGGATTTCAGCACCTGGGACCGCAAGGCGTTCCAATGCTGGCTGACCAGAGTGCTGATGGCTGCGCTGAGCGTCGCATAGCCCTCATGGTCGCGCCCCTCGGTCCAATTGACCTGGACTTCACCGGGTTCGGCGATGTCGGCCGGAAAGGCTTTCAGCCCTTCGAGTTCGTCGAGCTTGTCGGCCAGCGCGCGCAGGGCTTTGGCTTCGTTCATGGTATCTCCTTTCGAGGTGAGCCTCAGGCTCATCGGCGGGGCCACAGGGGCCGACGCCATGACGGCGCCGAACGTCGCGCGAGACTGCGCAGGAATAGTTAATCAGAGATGAACGGCCGGCGTCCGGTGTGGCCTCAGGTCGCCGGAAGGGCAGTTTCGACCAGCCGGATCCAGTATTCGGCCCCGAACGGCAGCGCCGCATCGGCGAAATCGAACCCCGGATTATGCAGCCCGGCGCTGGCGCCGTTGCCGAGGAACAGAAAGGCGCCCGGCCTTTGTTCGAGCATGTAGGAGAAATCCTCCGCACCCATCATGGGCTCGATGGCATCGTCGACGCGCCCGGCCCCGACCACGTCCGCCGCCACACCGGCGCAGAAGGCGGCCCGCTCCGGGTCGTTCACGGTCACGGGGTAGCCCCCGGTCCATTGCACCGTGGCCTCGACGCCGAGCGCCGCCGCGAGCCCGGCCACGACCGCCCTCGTGCGGTTCTCGACCATCAGGCGGGTGGCGGGCTTCAGCACCCGGGCCGTGCCGGCGAGCCGCGCCGCGTTCGGGATGGCGTTCTGGGCAGCGCCGGCCTCGAATTGCGTCACCGACAGCACGCAGGCATCGAGCGGATCGACGTTGCGGGCCACCACGCTTTGCAGCGCCACCACCATCTGGGCCCCGGCCAACAGCGGATCGGCACACAGGTGCGGCATCGCCGCATGGCCGCCACGCCCGGTGATGCTGATCTCGAAACGGTCCGCCGCCGCCATGATGGGGCCGGGCCGAATGGCGAAATGGCCGACCGGCAGCCCCGGCAAGGCGTGCATGCCGTAAACCTCGTCGATGCCGAAACGCTCGAGCAGCCCATCTTCCAGCATGACGCGGGCACCGCCGCCGCCTTCCTCGGCCGGCTGGAACACCAGCGCAACCGTGCCGGCGAAGTCGCGCGTCGCGCACAGGTGGCGGGCCGCGGCCAGCAACATGGCCATATGCCCGTCGTGCCCGCAGGCATGCATGCGGCCCGGCACCGTCGACCGGTAGGGCAGGCCGGTGGCCTCGGTGATCGGCAAGGCATCCATATCGGACCGCAGCGCGACCGTGCGGCCACCGGCAGTTCGACCGCGCACGACACCGACGACGCCCGTGCGACCGACCCCTTCCACCACGGCGTCACAGCCGAACGCCCGCAGCTTGCCGGCCACGAAGCCCGCAGTGCGCTCGACGGCGAACAGCAGCTCAGGGTGGGCATGAAGCTCGTGCCGCCAGGCTACGGCCTCGGCGGCCGCCACATCGTCCATCAGGGCCACGTCTTCGCCTTTCCTGCCGCCGCCGCACCGGCCGACCTTTGACGCCCGCGAGACAAGTGTTAACGCTGCGCCTCTGCCTTGGAGCGTCAACGCGCAAGATCGATGCTTGTTACCCCCCCGCCGACCCAGGTCCGCAACGAGCGCGCCTGGCCCCTGGTCGGCCGCCTGCTGGCCGAACACGGCCGCGAACATGCCGGCGCCTATTTTGTCGCATTCCTGCTGATGGCTGTGAGCGGCGCCGCAACGGCGCTTTCGGTGTCGCTGCTGCGGCCCGTCGTCAATGGCATGATGGATGTGGCGGGCCAGGGCGCCTTCAAGCAGCTGCGCTTCATGGCCTTCGCGGTGGCGGTGCTCTACCTGCTGCGCGGCCTCGCCACCTGCGGCCAGCTGATCATCATGAGCCGCACCGGCAACCGCATCATCGCGGCCATGCAGACACGCGTGTATTCCCACGTGCTGCGCCAGCCGGTCGCCTTCTACAGCGACCGCCATTCGAGCGAGCTGATGGCGCGGTTGGCGCTAGCCGCCAACGGGGTGCGCGACATCGTGCAGCTCCTCGTCACCTCGGCGGGGCGCGACCTGGTAACAACGCTCGGCCTCTTCGCCGTGATGATCCATAACGACGCCCTGATGGCCCTGATGGTCATCACCGGCCTGCCGATCGGGGCGCTGTTCCTTGGCCGCGCCATGCGGCGCATCCGCAAGGCGGCGCGCCGCTCCTTCGACGGTTCGGCCAAGATCATGGAGATCATGGGCGAAACCGTGCTGGGCATCCGGATCATCAAGTCCTTCAACCTGCAGGACACGATGACGACCCGCATGGCGGGCTCGATCCGCGAGGTGGAGAAATCCGCCAACCGCATGGCGATCGGCGTCGCCATGTCGAGCCCCGTGTCGGAAACGCTCGGCGGCATCATGTTCGCCCTGATCATGCTGTACGGCGCCTGGCGCGTGTCGGTGGCCCATGCGGACCCCGGCTCGTTCTTCGCCTTCATCGTGGCGCTGATCACCGCCTATGAGCCGATCAAGCGCCTCGGCAAGCTGAACCTCGATTTGCAGAACGGCCTCGTCAGCGCCCGCATGATCTACGACCTGCTCGACGAGCCGCTGCCGGCGGCCGAGCGGCCGGACGGCCCGAAGCTGCAGCTGACGCGCGGCCGCATCGCGCTCAGCGACGTGCACTTCGGTTACCGCCCCGACGCGCCGGTGCTCGACGGCCTGAACCTCGTGGCCGAGCCCGACCAGACCACCGCGCTCGTCGGCCCCTCGGGCGGCGGCAAGTCGACCATCATCAGCCTGATCCAGCGCTTCTACGAGCCCGGCGAAGGGCAGGTGACGATCGACGGCGTCGATATCGCGACCGTCGATGTGACGTCCCTGCGCGACGCCATCGCGTTCGTGTCGCAGGACGTGTTCCTGTTTCGCGGCAGCGTCCGGGACAACATCGCGCTCGGCCATGTGGGCGCCACCGATGCGGCCATCACGGAGGCAGCCCGGCAGGCTTATGCCCATGATTTCATCAGTGCGCTGCCGCTCGGCTATGACACGCAGGTCGGCGAGCACGGGTCCAAGCTGTCGGGCGGCCAGCGGCAGCGCATCGCCATCGCGCGCGCCTTCCTGAAGCAGGCCTCCATCATCCTGCTGGACGAGCCGACGGCGGCGCTCGACGCCGAATCCGAACGCGAAGTCCAGAAGGCGCTCGACGCCCTGCGCACCGGCCGCACCACGGTGGTGGTGGCGCACCGGCTGCAGACCATCATGGATGCCGACCGGATCTGCGTGGTCGAGCACGGCCGCGCCGTCGAAAGCGGTACGCACGACGAGCTGATCCACGCCCGCGGCTCTTATGCGGCCTTCTTCGCCACCCAGTTCGGCGAACGCAAGCGGCGCATCGCCTGAAAAGCATGGTTGCGGCAGTCCGAAGGCGCGCCCGACGTGTTTTTACCCTTGCAACGCTTCGGCTTGGCGCGAATCATGCTCCGCCGGCATTGTTGCGCCGTGCACGGCCTCGGTCGCGCCCGACGCGTGAACCAACCAGGGAAGAAGTCTTGATGATCGCACGCCATTTCGCGTCCGCCTTGCTGTCAGCGACGCTCCTGGCCGGGGCCGCGGCCTCGGTTGAGGCCAAGGATTGGAAAACCGTGACCGTGGTGACGGAAGGCGCCTATGAGCCCTGGAACCTCACCAACCCGGATGGCACCGTCGGCGGCTTCGAGCCCGAGATGCTGAAGGATCTCTGCGGCCGCATGAAGATCGAGTGCAAGGTCGTCACCTCTGACTTCGACAGCGCCATCCCGTCGCTCGTGGCCGGCAAGTACGACGTGGTGATGGACGCCCTGTCGATCACCGACGATCGCAAGAAGACCATCGCCTTCTCGGACCCTTATGCGGCGACCCCGGCCGTGTTCGTGACCGACAAGACCAGCCCCCTGGCCAATGCGGCCGGCACCGGCACCACGATCAAGCTCGAGAACGACGGCGCGACCCCGACGATGGACGCCCTGCGCAAGGCCTTCAAGGGCAAGACCATCGGCATCCAGACCGCCACCGTCTACACGCCCTTCGTGATCAACAACTTCAAGGATGTGGCGACGATCCGCGAATATAAGACGTCGCCCGAGCACGACCTCGACCTTGTGGCCGGCCGCATCGACCTCGCCTTCGACGACGCCACCTATTTCACCTCGGCCTTCGCCAAGCCCGAGAACAAGGACATGGCCTACACGGGGCCGCAGATCAACGGCATGATCTGGGGACCGGGCGAGGCCTTCGGGTTCCGCAAGGAAGACACCGACCTCACCGCCATGTTCAACAAGGCGATCACCGAGGCCAAGGCCGACGGCACGCTCGAGAAGCTGAGCCAGAAGTGGTTCAAGCTGAACGTCGTTCCCTGAGCTGTCGCTCCAGACCCCATCGCCCGACCTGAGTCCAAGCCGAGCGCCCACATGAGTTGGTACGAGTTGTTCGGTTTCGGCGAAAAGGGGTGGGGCGGCCTGTTGGTGGTCGGCCTGCTGTTGACGATCGCGGTTACGCTCACGGCGCTGCTCATCGGCGCCGTGTTCGGGTCGCTGGCAGCCTGGGGCAAGCTGTCGGCCAGCATGCCGGCCCGCATCGCGGGCGACGTCTACACGACGGTGTTCCGGGGCGTGCCGGAACTGCTGGTCATCTTTCTGATCTACTTCGGCGGGTCCTCGCTGACGACCGCGATCGGCCACCTGTTCGGCCGCGACGGCTTCGTCGGCCTGCCGAACTTCCTGGCCGGTGCGCTGGCCGTGGGGGTCATCTCGGGCGCCTATCAGGCCGAAGTGTTCCGCGCCGCCTTTGTGGCGGTGTCCCGCGGCGAACTCGAGGCGGCCCGCGCCGTCGGCATGCCGCGGCTGATGCGGTTCCGACGCATCATCGTACCCCAGGTGCTGCGCTTCGCGATTCCCGGGCTCGGCAACGTGTGGCAATTGTCGCTGAAGGATTCGGCCCTGATCTCCATCACCGGCCTCGTCGAACTGATGCGCTCGGCGCAGATCGGCGCCGGCTCGACGCGGCAATATTTCGGCTTCTATATCGCGGCCGGCGCCCTCTACCTGCTGCTCACCTCCGTGTCGAACCGGGTGTTCGAGACGGCGGAAGCCCGGACCGCCCGGTCGTTTCGCCGCCGGCTGGCCTGAACGGCATGATCGACATTCCGTTTCTGCTCGATGTGATCGGCCGGCTGCTGCTGGCACTGCCGATGACGCTGGCGCTGTTCATCCTTTCGGTGTCGCTCGGCGGCGTCATCGCGCTCGGCCTCACCTGGATGCGGGTCAGCGGGGTGTTCGGGCTCGACAAGCTGGCGCGCGGCTATGTGCTGGTGTTCCGCGGGTCGCCGCTGCTGGTGCAGGTGTTCCTCATCTATTACGGCCTTGGGCAGTTTCCCGAGATCCGCCACAGCGCCGCCTGGCCGGTGCTGCGCGAGCCCTTCGCCTGCGCGGTCATCTCGCTGGCGCTTTGCACGGCCGCCTATGAGGCGGAGATCTTCCGCGGCGCGCTGCTGGCGGTCGGCGACCGGGACACCGAGGCCGCACGGGCGTGCGGCATGTCGGGCTTCCTGATGTTCCGCCGGATCGTCTTCCCGATCGCGCTTCGCAACGCCTTGCCGTCCTACACGACCGAGATGATCCTGATGGTGAAATCCACCTCGCTCGCCTCGATCATCACCGTGACCGAGATGACGGGCGTGGCGCAGAAGCTCATCACCCAGACCTACCGCACCATGGAAGTGTTCCTGTGCGCCGCGCTCATCTACCTGCTGATCAACTTCGTGCTGGCGCGTTTGCTCGGCTTCGTCGAGCACCGGCTCGGCCGGCACATGCGGCGCGCTCCCGTTCTCGCGACCGTGCTGCACGAATAGCTCAGGCGAGGCGGCCCAGCGTATAGGTGCCGTCCCGATGCCGTTCCAGCACCTTCAGCCAGCGAACCCGGCCGTTGCGGCAGCGCCGCGGCAGCCAGGCGAAGCGATGGCGCCCGAAATCCTCCCAAGGCGCGGTGCCTTCCGAGTCCCGCGGGCGCGACCGGGCCGGGATGCCGAGATGGCGCCGATCGCCCATGCCCACCCAGATGACCTCCGCCGCTGCCGCCGCCATGTGCCGAACCTCCTGCCGTGAAGGTCATTCAGCCGCACAGGTGTGAAACCCCGGTCAGAACCGTTGCTGCAATTTGAGCGATGCCGACGGCGCGGCGTCCGACGCCTCCCAAGATGCGGTGCGGTCCTCGTCATCGGGCCAGCGTTAAAATAATTAACCCGTGCCGCGTCAATCATTTGCGCCTTACCTTGGGGGATGCGGCCGAAGCTTTCAGAACTTCTTAACCATGATTGCCGAAACGTGATCGGCGGCGCGCCATCGAATGGCTCCGTTGTCGCCGGGGATCAGAATGGCTTTGTGGGGAACCGTGCGCCCCGTGTCCCGACATGGGCGCGCGCAACGGACCAGGGGATCGGTCGCACGGGGCTTGGCGCTGCTGCTGGCGCTGCAGGCGTCGGCCTGCGTGACCGAATCCGGCAATCACTCGATCTATTCGTCGCTCGACGGCCTTTCGGACCCGCTGCATGCGACCCGCGATCTCGCGACCCCGCCGACCGGATCGATCCGGCCCCCGCGTGCCGCGTCGGACGCCGCGCGCCGCGGGGTGGTCAGCGTCGGCGACGACCTTTTCGTGTCTGAGCCCCTGCCGGGCGGCCGCCTGTACGCGGCGGACGGGCAGCAGGATGTGACCCTGAACCTCGTCGACACCGACATCGCAGTGGCGGCCAAGACGGTGATCACCGACATTCTCGGCCAAAGCCTGATCGTCGATGACAAGGTGTCCGGCACGGTCACACTGCAGACGGTGCGGCCGGTGAGCCGCGCCGTGCTGGTGGACCTGTTCGAATCGGTGCTGGCCGCCAAGGGCTACACGCTGATCCGTGCCAAGGACGCTTATCGGATCGTCGATGGCGGGCACGGCGGCCCGGGCGGCGGCGGGGGCGGAACCGGCGGCTATGGGGGCGGCGGCCTGCCGATCGGCGTCGGAGGCCGCGACCTCGGCCCCGGCCTTTCGGCCCAGGTCATCCCCCTGCGCTACATCTCGGCCGAAGACATGCGCAACCTGCTGGCCTCGGTGGCCCCCAAGGAAGCCGTGGTATCGGCTGATGCGGCGCGCAACTTCATCATCGTGTCGGGCACGCGGGCCCAGGTGACGGCGATCCTCGAAACGGTGTCGCTGTTCGACGTCGACTGGATGCGCGGCATGTCGGCGGCGATCTTCCCGCTGAAATCCAGCAATCCGGCCGCGACTGCGGAAGAGCTGGAGCAATTGTTCGGCAGCGCCGGCGGCCCTCTGCGGGGCACCATCAAGTTCATCCCCAACACGCACCTCAACGCCGTGCTGGTCATCACCTCGCGGGCCGAATACCTCCGCCGTGCTCGCGAACTGATCCATCGCCTCGAGGATATGGCGGTGCAGAGCGAGAACCAGCTGTTCGTCTATAAGGTGCAGAACCGCCCCGCCAAGGAATTGGCCGAGATCGTGCGGGGCATGCTGTCCTCGGGCGGCGGCGGGTCGAGCGGCAGCAGCGGCCTTGCGCCCAAGCTCGGAGCCGCGTCGAGCAAGACATCGACGGGGTTCGGGTTCGACAAGACCGCGGGGAGCGACACCGGAACAGGGGCGGGGGACAAGGCCGATGCCGCGGGCGCCGACCCGATGGCACCGGGCGCCGGCGCGGCCGGCTCAGGGGCGTCCGACAAGGGCGCCGGCGCCAGCAGTCTGCTGGCTTCGAGCCGCGCCACGGCCGCGAGCGACCTTGGCGCCACGGCTTCGGGCGGCGGATCGGGCTCCCCGATGGGCCTCGCCAACGTGACGGTGACGTCGGACGAGTCCAACAACTCCCTCGTCATCTCGGGCACGCGCCGGCAATACGACAAGGTGCTGGCCATCCTGACGTCGCTCGATGCGCCCCCGATCCAGGTGCTGCTGGAAGCCACGATCGCCGAGGTGACGCTCAACGACGAGCTCAAGTTCGGCGTGCGCTGGTACCTCACCCAGCACCATTACGGGCTGGCGGAAACCGACGACTCGACAGGGGCTGTCGCCAGCGCCGCCACCGCGGTGACCACCGGCATGAGCTTCACCACCACGCTCGGCGAGATCCGGACGCTGCTCAACACCTTGTCGGCCGTCACCAACGTCAAGATCGTGTCGACGCCGTCGCTGACGGTGCTCGACAACCATGCGGCCAACCTGCAGGTCGGCGACGAGGTGCCGATCATCAAGTCGAGCACCACCAACACGTCCTCGAGCACGGGGGCCACCACCACGGATGTCGAATATAAGAGCACCGGGGTGATCCTGTCGGTGACCCCGCGCGTGAACCAGAACGGGCTCGTGCTGCTCGACATCAACCAGGAGGTCAGCGGCGTCACCAGCACCACCACCTCCGCCATCGACTCGCCGACCATCCAGCAACGCAAGGTTTCGACCAGCGTCATCGTGCAGGATGGGCAAACGTTGGCGCTGGGTGGGCTCGTGCAGGACAAGCGCGTCGACAACCGCACCCGCATGCCCTTGTTGGGCAACCTGCCGGCGGTTGGCGCCCTGTTCGGAACCACGGACAACAGCAAGGTGCGCACGGAGTTGATCGTCTTTGTCCGGCCGCGCGTGTTGCGCAACACCGTCGAGGCGCGACAGGTGACGGACGAGTTCCGCGGCCAGCTGAGCGAATTGTTCCGCGCCCAGAAGCGCAACGCCTGGAAGGACAAGATGAGCGATGACTTGAGCCGCATGGAGCACTGAGGATGGCGCGGCGGCCTCCGATCCGTCTGGCTCTTGCGGGACCAAACAGATCCACGCGTTTCTTCATAGTCGGCTGCCCGCTCGGCCCAAGTGGTTCTTCTTGGCCCTGAAGGTCTCCAGATCGTCGCGGCAGCGCGGCTCGATCCTGCTGCCGGTCATCGTGCTGCTGCTGCTGCTGGCCACCGCCGCGACCGCAATGACGATTCAGGCACGCACGAGCCTGCGCGAGGCCGCGACCCGCCGTGACAGGCTGGTTTCGGCCATGACGGCCGATGCGGCGGTCCGAGCCACGGCGCTGGCCATGGCCACCGCGGCCTCGGCCCAGGCGGCGCCGCCGTTCGGCCTCGATGGCCGCCCGCAAAGCTGCCGGCTTGCAGGGGGCAGGGTCCTGCAGATCACGGTGCAGGACCAGGGCGGCCTCGTCGACCTCAACAAGGGGTCGCTGGACCTGCTGCACCTGGTGCTGACGCGGGCCGGCCTCGGAGGTGGGGAAGCGACAGCCCTGCTGAAACTGGTCGAGGCCCGGCGCAACAGCGAGGCGCCCCACCTTCCCCCGACGGTCGCGCCACGAACGCCGCAGAAAGCGGCGGCGCCGCCACAAGTCGCGCGCGACTTCGTTTCCGTGGACGAGCTGAGCGACATGCCAGGGTTGTCACTGGCCGGCTTCGAGCGCCTCCGGCCCCTGCTCACCACAGCCAACCGATCGGCCGGTATCGACCCCCAGGTGGCGGCGCCGGCCCTGCGAGCCCTGATCCCGCCCAAAGAACTCACCTCGGCAAGCTTCGAGGCGATGAGCGCACCGTCGCGACACAGCGATTTCATCATCACGGCCGTCGTCGCTTCGGGATCGGGTCAGCGCTTCGGGCGACGTGCCAGCTTCCGGCTCGACGCCGACGCAGGACCCCTGGGACGTTTCGTAGCCTGGGATGCCCTAGCGCCGGTCGACCTCGTGACCGACGAGAGCACCTCGCAGTTCTGCGACCGCGTCGTCGAGGGTTTGAGCCCGGGTTGAGGACGTTGTTTCAAACTACCCGAGAGGGATCACTGTCGCTGAGCCTATGAGGCGGATGCCAAACAGGCTCGCACGGGTTCAGGCCCCCAATTGCGCGGCCGGCAAGGCCTTCGGGGCTGCCGGCGGGGCTTCGATCCGGGCCAAGCCGGATTTCACGGCCGACTGCACCTTCTCGAATGCCCGAACTTCGATCTGTCGAACCCGCTCCCGCGAAATATCAAATTCTTCGGACAACAATTCGAGCGTGATCGGGTCCTCGGCCAGACGGCGAGCTTCGAAGATGCGCCGCTCGCGCGGGTTCAACACCGTGAGAGCACCCTTCAACGCAGTCAGCCGATTGCTGCTTTCCTCTTGATCGACCAGCAGCGACTCCTGGCTGGTGGCATCATCCATCAGCCAATCCTGCCATTCCCCTTCGCCATCTTCGCGCATGGGAGAATTGAGAGAAGAGTCCCCGCCCAGCCGACGGTTCATCTCGATGACGTCCTGTTCGGGAACGCCGAGCTTGGTTGCGATCGTGGCCACCTGGTCGGGCCGCAGATCCCCTTCGTCGAGGGCCGAAATCTGGCTCTTCGCCTTGCGCAGGTTGAAGAACAGCTTTTTCTGGCTCGCCGTGGTGCCCATCTTGACCAGGGACCAGGAGCGCAGGATGTATTCCTGGATCGAGGCGCGGATCCACCAGATCGCATAGGTGGCGAGACGGAAGCCTTTGTCGGGCTCGAACCGCTTCACGGCCTGCATCAGGCCGACGTTGCCTTCCGAGACCACCTCGCCGATCGGCAGGCCATAGCCGCGGTAGCCCATGGCGATCTTGGCCACCAACCGCAGATGGGACTGCACAAGTTCCTGAGCCGCGTCACGATCGCCGTGTTCGCGCCAACGCTTTGCCAGCATGAATTCCTGCTGCGGCTGAAGCATCGGAAACCGCCGGATTTCCGTCAGATAGCGGGACAGGCCGCCATCTGCGGAAATCATCGGGACTGCGTGGGCCATTCATTTCTCCTCGAGCGGCCCCTTCCGATCGGCGGGCCGACACGGGCGCTTTCGCCACCCATCAACAATCTGATTTGGTGACTGGATCAGCGTCCGCCCAGGCCGACGCTGATTAAGATTATGTTAGCAACCGCAAGAGGCCGACCGGTTCATCACCCAACCCAATGAGCGCTGTACGACCGAGGACGATTGCTGAAACTCAGTGGCTCAAACGCTCCATCTCGTCTTTCAGTTGCAGCTTCCTGCGTTTCATCTCGCGCAGCTTCAACGGATCATGCGCGGCATGCGATTTTTCCGTTTCGATCTGCTTTTCCAAAGACCTGTGACGACGCGTCAATTCATCGACATGACCTTGTAGCGACATCCTCATCTCCTGGTTTGACGGGGAACCTGGCAACGCAGAACGTCGCGATGATGTCATGCTGGACAGATCGGGCAAGGCCGATCGCGCCCTGGCGGCTTCACAAGTCCGAGAGACTTAACAGGGTCTAAACGGCACCATCGCAGTCTGAGACGATCAAGGCCCTGCGAGTTCCGATTGACCCTCGCGGCGCATCTGGTACCGCTGGCCCACATGCCGACGACCGGGAGAACAAGGATTGCCGCAAGCCGCTGCCCCGCACATGACGCGGGCCCCGGTCCTGGCACCGTGAGGGAACGGACCGTTCGTGCCGGGGCCGATGCGGTGACCCGTCACGCAGGCCTCCTGCGCCGGTCCGGTACCCTGCTGCGGGCCTGCCTCGCGGTTCTGGCGATGGCGGTAGCCATGCTGGTGCTGGTGCGCCCCGCGGCGGCTGTCGAATCGGTGCGCGTATCGCTCGACGCCCCAGTCATCGACCTGACCCATGCGGTGCAGCACTACAATGCCCAGGGCGATCGCATCCAGGTGTCCACCGCACCCGGGCCCGACGGGATCGTGCGCCGCATCGAGGTGGAAGCCAAGCATCAAGGCACCCAGCCGAGCTGGATCGTCTTCGCGCTCACCAACGACACCGACGAGCAGCTCGAACGCCTCATCGTGGCACCGCATTTCCGGCTGGTCGGCTCTGGCCTCGTCTGGCCGGACCTCGGGGCCACTCGCATCTCGGCCATCACGGCCAGCCAGGGCTTTCAGCCCGAGGCGGAGGATTCCGCCGATGCCGACGTGTTCCGGCTGACGCTCGATCCGGGCGCCACCGTCACCTATGTGGCCGAGCTGCGCACCTCGGGCCTGCCCCAGCTCACCCTCTGGCAGGCCGACGCCTTCAAAGATCAGGTGACGAGCTTCACGCTCTACAAGGGCATCGTACTCGGCATCGCGGGCCTGCTGGCCTTGTTCCTGTCCATCGTCTTCGTAGTGCGGGGCGCCATCATCTTTCCGGCCGCCGCGGCCCTCGCCTGGGCGGTGCTGGCCTATGTGTCGATCGACTTCGGCTTCCTGCATCGCCTCTTCACCTTCGGGGTCGAGGCCGACCGCGTCGCGCGCTCGGTCGCCGAGGCGGTGCTGGCCGCCACCTTGCTGGTGTTCCTGTTCGCGTATCTGAACCTGAGCCGATGGCATGTGCGCTACCTGCACATCGCGGGCTTCTGGCTGGTGGCGCTGGCGGCGCTGATCGGCTTCGCGCTCTACGATGCCGCCGTGGCGGCCGGCGTGGCGCGCATCATGCTGGCCACCGTGGCGGCGGTGGGCTTCATCCTGATCGTCTACCTGTCGACGCATGGCTACGACCGGGCCGTGATGCTGATCCCCACCTGGCTGCTGCTGCTGGCCTGGGTGACGGCCGCCGGCTTCGCCATCGCGGGCACGCTGACGAGCGACCTCGTATCGCCGGCCCTGATGGGGGGCCTCGTGCTGATCGTCATGCTGATCGGCTTCACCATCATGCAAACCGCCTTTGCGGGGGCCGGCCTGTCGCATGGCCACGTTTCGGATTCCGAGCGCAAGGCGCTGGCCCTCACGGGCTCGGGCGACATCATCTTCGACTGGGACGTGGGGGCCGACCGGGTTTATGTCAGCCCGGAGGTCGAGCAGCAGCTCGGCCTCAAGCGGGGCGACCTCGAGGGGCCGGCGTCGCGCTGGCTCGACCTGCTGCACAGCTACGACCGCGACCGCTACCGCGCCTGCCTGGACACGGTGCTCGACCAGCGCTGCGGCCGCATCGCCCAGGATTTCAGGCTGCGGGCCGCCGATGGCCATTATTACGCATTCTCGCTGAAGGCGCGGCCGGTGGTGGACGCCGAAGGCGAGGTGATGCGCGTCATCGGCACGCTTGCGGATGTGACCGACGCCAAGGCGGCCGAGGAGCGGCTGCTGCATGACGCCATCCACGACAACCTGACCGGCCTGCCGAACCGCGACCTGTTCTTCGACCGGCTCGACAACGCCCTGGCGCTGTGTGCCGGCCGCGATGCGCCCCGGCCGACCGTGCTGGTGGTGAACCTCGACCGGTTCCGGCAGATCAACGAGCAGGTGGGCCCCTCGATCGGCGATTCCATTCTGCTGACGGTGGCGCGGCGCCTCGGGCGCCTGCTGCGGCCGCTCGACTCGATGGCCCGCATCGGCGGCGACGCCTTTGCGGTGATCCTGATGTCCGAACAGCGCTTCGAGCAGATCACCGCCCTTGCGGATGCCATGCGGCGCACCCTGGCGACCCCGGTGGCGACGGGCCTCGGCGAGGTGGCGCTCACGGCTTCGGTCGGCCTCGCGCTCTACGACCCCAAGCTGCACGGCAAGGCCGACGGTATGGTAAAGGATGCCGGCATTGCCCTGGCCCAGGCCAAGCGGGCGGGCGGCAACCGCATCGAATTGTTCCGCGCCGGCATGCGCAGCCAGCCCACCGACTCGGCCTCGCTCGAAGCCGACCTGCGCCGCGCCGCCGAACGCGGCGAAATGCGCCTCGTCTACCAGCCCATCGTGCGGCTCGAGGATCGCACCATCGCGGGCTTCGAGGCTTTGCTGCGCTGGGATCATCCCCGCCTCGGCACGCTCAGCCCGGGCAGTTTCATTCCGCTGGCCGAACAGAACGGCGACATCGTCGAGCTCGGGCTTTTCGCCCTCGACCGGGCCGCACGTGAGCTCGCGGTTTGGCAGCAGGCGCTCGATGTGAACCCGCCGATCTTCGTCAGCGTCAACGTGTCGTCCCGCCAGCTGCTGCGCCAGGACCTGCTCGGCGACGTGAAGGGCGTGCTGAACCGCTCTGGCGTGTTGCGCGGATCCCTCAAGCTGGAGCTGACCGAGAGCCTGGTGATGGAGAACCCCGAATTCGCGGCCCAGATCCTCAGCCGCATCCGCGATCTCGGGGCCGGGCTGTCGCTCGACGATTTCGGCACCGGCTATTCGTCGCTGTCCTACCTGCAGCGCTTCCCCTTCGATACGATCAAGATCGACCAGTCCTTTGTCCGGCAGAACGGCAAGGGATCGCGGCCCATCATCCTGCGATCCATCGTCAATCTGGCGCATGACCTCGGCATGGAGATCGTGGCCGAAGGCGCCGAAAGCGAGAGCGACCTCGTCGAACTGAGCCAGCTCGGCTGCGAATATGCGCAAGGCTTCGTGTTCGGGCAGCCGATCAGCGCCACCGAGGCCCGCAAGCTCGTCGGGGCTCCCCTGGATGCGGCGGCCTGACGGCCTCAAAAGGTCGCGATCAGCACCAGGCCGCCGATCATCAAGGCGCAGCCGAGCAGACGCCACAGGCTGGCGGCATGTTCCTTGAAGCCCACCAGCCCGAAATGATCGAGGAGAACCGAGGTCAGGATCGCGGCCGTCACGGTGCAGCCCGTAAACACCGCCGCGCCGAGCTTTTCGGCGAAAAACACCACTGCCAGCACATAGGCGGCACCGCAGAAGCCGCCCGTCCAGGCCCACCAGGGCAGTTGCGCCACCTTGCCCATGTCGGGCCATCGCAAACCCAGCACGGCCCCGACCAGCAGGTAGACCACCGCATTGCCGAGCGTGACGCAAAGGGCCGCCAGAACCGGTTGGCCGAGGCCCTTGCTGAGCGTCGCATTGGCGCCGGACTGCACGGTGTTGAGAATACCCGCCAGCAAGGCGAGGGGAACAAGCAGAAAGGACATCGGCGGGCCTCCAGCCACCGCATCAACGCGCCCCGATGCCGAGAGGTCCGCCGCGCCATCGGGTTCGCCACCCGTCCGCATTGACGATCCTTTCAGCCCTGCACCGGCAGGGTGCCGCGACACCGGCGAATGGGTCGCCGGCCCCCATGGCTGTGTGCATGGTTCTTTCCTGGCTCCGGCGCCTCGCCTCCTCGCAGATCCGCTCCGACGCGGAGCTGACATCCTATGGGGTCCGCACCACCGCCCTGTGCGTGACGGCCGCGCTGGCCTTCGACATCGTCAACCAGTTGGTGTTCTTCGAATCCTGGTCGATCGCGCTGCGCTCCTGGGCGATGACGATCGTCATCGTCGTCATCATCGCGACGCCCGTGACCCGCACCATCGGCAAGGCTAACCTGGCGCTTTTCCGGGCCAGCCGGACCGATCCGCTGACGGGCCTCCTCAACCGGCGCGCCTTGTTCGAGGGCTCCGCCGACCCGGACGCCCTGATGGTGCTGATGATCGCCGACGTCGATCGCTTCAAGGCCGTGAACGACACCCACGGCCACATGACGGGGGATGCCGTCCTGTTCACCATCGCGGGCCTGCTCCAGCGCGAGCTGGGCGCTTTGGGGCGTGTCGGCCGGCTGGGCGGTGAAGAATTCGCCCTTCTGTGCGGCCGCCACGATCACGCTGCGCTGATGGAGCACCTCGAGCGCTTTCGGACCACCGTGGCCCAGACCCCCGTGGTGGCGGGCGCCACGGCGGTGTCGGTGACGCTTTCGGCCGGTGTGGCGCACCGGGACAGCGGCCAAAGCTTCGAGCAGCTTTACGCAGAAGCCGACCGGGCGCTGTACCGGGCCAAGGCGCAGGGCCGCAACCGGATCGTGGTGGCCGGGGAGGCGGTCGAGGCGCCTTTGGCCCCCTTGTCTCAGGGGCCGGCCCTGGGCGCCCTGGCGTGACGGTTCTGGACGGCCCGCGGCCGGCCAGCACCCCGATCGGGGCGATGGGCCTTTCCCGTGCGGTGGCGCGCGCCCCCCTGGCGCGGCTGCGCGATGCGGTGCGGGACGGGAGCTGGGCTTCGGCCGGGCGGCTGCGCGCTTATGCGACGATCCTGATCGGGGCGTCGCTGCTCGGGATCGTCGGCTTGCTGCTCACCGGCGACGGCCTGCGCGACGTGGCGGGCCGGCCCTATGGAACCGACTTCAGCCAGGTCTGGGTGGCCGGGCGGGCCGTATTGGCGGGCCACCCGGCGGCGCCGTTCGATCCCGCCACCCATGCGGCCGCGCAGCGGGCCGTCTTCGGACCCGCGACCCCTTTCTACGGGTGGCATTATCCGCCCTACTTCCTCGCCCTCGCGGCGGCCCTCGCGCTGCTGCCCTATGGGGCCGCCCTGGCCGTGTGGCAGGGCGCGAGCGGCCTTGCCTATTGGGCTGCCATGCTGGCCGCTTCAGGCGGCATGGGGGCCGCAAGCCGGTCGGACCGCCGCGGCCTGTCGACCGCCGATGTGAGCCTCGCGGCCCTGGCGTTTCCGGCCGTGCTGATCAACCTGACGCATGGCCATAACGGCTTCCTCACCGCCGCCCTGATGGGCTTTGGCTGTTTGCTGATGCGGCGGCGCCCCCGCCTGGCCGGCCTGCTGTTCGGGCTGTTGTGCTACAAGCCGCAATTCGCCCTGGTGCTGCCCGTGGCCCTTCTGGCGGCCGGCGCCTGGCGGACGCTCGGGGCCGCGGTTCTGACCGTCGCGGCGGCGACGTTCGCCACGCTTGCGGCCTTTGGGTCCGCGCCCTGGCTGGCGTTCCGGGCCAGCCTCGCCTTCACCCGCACGGTGGTGCTCGAGCAGGGCGACACCGGCTGGGAAAAGATCCAGAGCCCCTTTGCGGCGGTCCGGCTGCTCGGCGGCAGCCTCGACATCGCCTATGCGGCGCAGGCGCTGGTGACGCTCGGCCTGGTGGCGGCGGTCGCGATCACCTGGCGGGGCGGCGCCGACCGGCGCCTCAAGGCGGCGCTGTTGATGGTGGCGAGTCTGCTGGCGACGCCCTATTGCCTCGACTACGACCTGATGCTGCTCGGCCCCGCGCTGATGCTGACGGCCTCGCTGGCGCAGGACACCGGCTGGCGCGCCTGGGAAAAGAGCCTGCTGGCCGCCGTCTGGGCGATGCCGGCGGTGGTGCGCCTGATCGGCGGCGCCTTCCACGTCCCGCTCGGCACCCCGCTGATGCTGGCCTTCGTGATCCTGCTACTGCGCCGGAGCCGTGATCCCGCTTAACACGGGGCGGTTGTGATGTTCTTCGTATGTTCACTACGCAAGTGGGTGATTATGCAAATGGCGTAACGTCGATTGTTAGTGTCCCAGCAAGCGCTGAGCGCTAGAGTGATCGCGATGAACAAGCTTGTGCCAATCACTCTTGAAAGCGGGACCCGCTTCGTCTCGAGCCGATCGGCGTTGGGTGTCTCTAAAGGGTCCGCGTCAGTGAAGAGCTTCGACTCAAGGGCCTATAGTATTAATGATTTCGTTGAGTGGGACAACGGAAAGCAGCTTGAGCTCAGTCCCAAGTTTCAGCGCAGATCTGTATGGAGCGACAAAGCTGATCCTCCCCCTTTGAAGTGGTCCGCCCTGAAGTATGGCTTTGAGCCAACGCGAGGATGGACGAATGCCGAAGAAGATCCACAAGCCTGAAGAGGTCGTGGCCAAGTTGCGCCAAGTCGATGTGCTGGTGTCACAGGGGCAGACGACGGCGGACGCGATCCGCTCGATCTGTGTGACGGAGGTGACCTACTACCGCTGGCGCAAGGAGTTCGGCGGACTGAAGGCCGACCAGGTGAAGCGCCTGAAGGACCTGGAGACCGAGAACATGCGGCTGCGCAAGGCGGTCGCGGATCTCACGCTCGATAAGCTGATCCTGAAGGAAGCCGCCTCGGGAAACTTCTGAGCCCCGCGCGTCGGCGCGTTTGCATCGAGCATGTGCAACGGCACCTCGCCGTATCCGAGCGCCGCGTGTGCGTGGCGCTCGGACAGCACCGTTCGACGCAGCGCAAGACGCCGCGGGGCCGAGATGACGAGGATCTGCTCATGGCCGACATCGTCGCACTGGCGCAGCAGTACGGACGCTATGGTTATCGCCGGATCACGGCTTTGTTGCGCGATGCGGGCTGGATCGTGAACGCCAAGCGTGTCGAACGGATCTGGCGGCGCGAGGGGCTCAAGGTGCCGGCCAGGCAGCCGAAGCGGGGCCGACTTTGGCTCAACGACGGCTCCTGCATCCGGCTCCGGCCCGAGCATCGCGATCACGTGTGGTCCTACGACTTCGTCGAGGACCGCACGCATGATGGCCGCAAGGTCCGCATGCTCAACGTCATCGATGAGTTCACCCGGGAGTGCCTCGCCATCCGGGTCGCCCGCAAGCTGAAGGCGGCCGATGTGATCGACGTGCTCTCCGACCTGTTCATCCTGCGCGGCGTGCCGGGCCATGTTCGCTCCGACAATGGTCCCGAGTTCGTGGCTCAGGCCGTGCAGGACTGGATCAAAGCCGTGGGTGCCAGGACCGCCTACATCGCCCCGGGCAGTCCTTGGGAGAATGGATATGTCGAGTCGTTCAACGCCCGGCTGCGAGACGAACTCCTCGACGGCGAGATTTCTACTCGCTGAGGGAGGCGCAGGTCATCATCGAAAGCTGGCGGCGGCACTATAACACCGTGCGGCCGCACGGCTCGATCGGGTACAGGCCACCAGCCCCCGAGGTGTTCGTGCCTGCCTTCGCAGCATGGCCGTAAGCCTCCGGTGGGACCCGCCTTGCGGTTGGGGGACGGTTTGCTGACGTAGCA
>NZ_JARPVX010000053.1:0-27741 GCF_033947565.1 Lichenihabitans sp. Uapishka_5 | reverse complement strand
TCTCCATCGTGCCGCCGGCCTCGATGCGGCCTGGGGCCTGCAACTGCGGCCGGGCGCCCACCTGGGTGCGGGTCACATAGCTGACCGCGGTTGCGGCCGCCGCCACCTCGGCGCGCGAAAAGCGGCCGAAGCCGTCGAGCGTGTCGACGCCATACCATTCGCGCAGGCGGCGCTCGGCGAGGCCCGCGTCCGCGAACTCGCGCGCCACGGGCGTCACAGCGGCGCCGGTGTCGGCGATCAGCGTCGCGATCGCGTCATCGGCATAAAGCGCGTCGGCCAGCACGATCTCGCGCGGCTCGAGCCGGGCCAGCAGCGCCGGCAGGCCAGCGGCCGGGGCCTCGGCGACCGTGAAGCTGCCGGTCGAGATGTCGACGGCCGCCACCCCGAAGCTGACCCCCTCGGGTCCGGCATGGCGCGACAAGGCGACGAGGTGGTTGGCGCGGGCCGGATCGAGCAGCCGCTCTTCGGTCAGGGTGCCGGGGGTGACGAGCCGCACCACGGCGCGCGCCACCACCGACTTGCCGCCGCGCTTGCGGGCTTCCACCGGGTCCTCGACCTGCTCGCACACCGCGACCCGGTGGCCGAGCGCGATCAGCCGGTGCAGGTAGTCGTCCGAGCGCTCCACCGGCACGCCGCACATGGCGATGTCTTCGCCCTGGTGCTTGCCGCGCCGGGTCAGCACGATGTTCAGCGCCTTGGCGGCGATCTCGGCATCCGCGAGGAACAGCTCGTAGAAGTCGCCCATCCGGTAGAACAACAGGCAATTGGGATGCTGCGCCTTGATGACAAGGTATTGCGCCATCATGGGCGTCACCCGCGCCTCGGCCACGGGAGCCGGCGGCGCAGCCTCGGGCGGCGGGAGGGCGCGGGGCGAAGGAGGAGCCATGAGGCGCAGTCTAGCAGATCGCGCGCCGGCCCGCAGGCGTGAAGGCGTCGCTGTCCACCGTGCTGGTTGTGTCGGTGCCATTGCGGAACGTTCGGGGAACAGCTACAGAGTGTTCACGATTTGTTTGGTGCCATCCGCCTGAGGATGGCGGGGAGGCGTGGATGTTGACCAAGAAGCAGCACGAGCTCTTGCTCTTCATCGATGCGCGCCTGCGCGACGCCGGCGTGCCGCCGTCCTTCGACGAGATGAAGGACGCGCTGGAGCTGAAGTCGAAATCCGGCATCCACCGGCTCATCATGGCGCTCGAAGAGCGCGGCTTCATCCGCCGGCTCGCCAATCGGGCCCGGGCCCTCGAGGTGATCCGCCTGCCGGACACGATCGGCGGCACGGCGCCCCGCCGAGAGCCGTTCCGGCCGCGGCTCGTCAAGGGCGGCCGCGGCGACGACCAGGCCCCGCCGCCCGTCGCGGCGCCGGCCACCCTCGAGATTCCGGTGGTGGGCCGCATCGCGGCGGGCTCGCCCATTTCGGCCATCCAGTCGCCGGTCCGCACCCTCAGCCTGCCGATGGACTTCCTGCCGCCGGGCGACCATTTCGCCCTCGACGTGCAGGGCGAGTCGATGATCGGCGAGGGCATCCTCGACAGCGACACGGTGATCATCCGCCGCCAGGATACGGCAAGCGCGGGCGACATCGTTGTGGCGCTGATCGACGACCAGGAGGCGACGCTGAAGCGCCTGCAGCGCCGCAAGGGCATGATCGAGCTCGAGGCCGCAAACCCCGCCTTCAAGACCCAGGTCTACGAGCCCGGCCGGGTGCGCATCCAGGGTCGGCTGGTTAGCCTGATGCGGCGTTACTGAGCGCCGCGACCGCGCAATGCGAATCTGCGGCTGAGCGCCTCGATGTGGCCGCAGCCGATGCCGCAGCAACCGCCCACCACGCTGGCGCCCGCCGCCACCCAGTCGGCCGCGACCGCGACGTAGCGCTCGGGGCCGAGGTCCTGCCGCACCGCGCTCAGGGTTTCGTTGGCGGCCCCATCGTCGTCGTTCGCCGCAAAGGCGTTGGCGTAAACGCCGAGCCGGATGCCGGGCCGGATGCGATCGAGGATCGGCCGCGCCGTCTCGACGGCGGCGGCCATGACTTCGGGATGGCTGCAATTGAACAACAGCGCCGCAGCCGTCGAGCGACCGGCGAGCCATTCCGCCGCTGCGGCGACATCTTCGCCCGAGCGGAGGCGGGGAGGGCCGTCGTTCGTCGCGTCATCGAGCGTAAAGGAAATCCACACGGGCTTCGCGGTGGCCGCCACGGCGGCGCAGACCGCTTCGGCCTCGGCGATCAGGCTGAGGGTTTCGCCGAGCCACAGATCGACATGCGGGGCCAAGGCCGGCACCAGCACGGCGAGGCGTTTCGGGGCCTCCGCGGCCTCGAACTTCTGCGGCTCGTAGGAGCCGAACAACGGCGGCAAGGAGCCCGCCACCAGAACCGGCCTCCCGGCGACATCGGCGGCCTGGCGGGCGAGGCGGCCAGCCCGGTCGGCCAGGATGGCGGCGTCCGTCCGGAAGCGGTCGTCGCCGATGTGGAACGGCACCAGGGCGTAGCTGTTGGTGGTGACGATGTCGGCCCCGGCCGCGATAAAGGCGCGGTGGACGCGCTCGACGATGTCGGGGGACTCCATCAAGGCGAGAGCCGACCATTCCGGCTGGCGGAGTTCGGCTCCGAAGGCTACAAGCTCGCGGCTCATGCCGCCGTCGAGGATCAACAGGGGCGGCGTGGCAGTCTCGGACATGCGGATCAGCCGACCGCGCGGCGGGCCCAGGTCCGCGGCGTGTTGACCCGCACCTCGGGGCCGTAGCCGGGCTGATAGAAGTCCGACATGAAGGGCTTCTTGCCGGCCTCGAGCGCCCGGAGGGTCGGCTCGTTGGTGATCTCGAAGCTGTCGAAGCCGCAGCGGCGCATCAGTTGCAATTGGTCCCACAAAACATCGCCGACCGCCCGCACCTCGCCCGCAAAGCCATGTTCCTCGCGCAGCATCGTGGCCTTCGAGAACGAGCGGCCATCGGCGAATTTCGGGAACGACAAGGCCACGAGGCTGAGACGGTCGAGATCCGGCACCACCGGATCGAGCGCTTCGCCGGGTTCGATCCGCACGCCGAGGCGCCCGTCGAAGGCCGCGAGCGCGTCGCGCTGCTCGAGCCAGGCCTTCAAGGGCAGGATGGTGGGCACCCCGGACACCGGGGTGCCGCCCTCCGGCAGCGGCTGCCAGGGATCGTCGACCGGCGCGCCGTTCTTGAAGTATGCCATCAGATGCCTCCGCCCCCGTTCACCACGCCCAGGTGGATGCCGCATTCGGTCTTCGCCTTGCCTCGCCAGCGGCCCGCCCGCGCGTCTTCCCCCGGCCGCACGGCCGAGGTGCAGGGGATGCAGCCGATCGACGGATAGCCCTTGGCCACCATGCGGTGACGCGGCAGCCCATGCTCGTCGAGGTAGTGCAGCAGTTTCGTCGCGTCCCAGCCGGCGAGGGGATTGATCTTCACCCGGTCGCCTTCAGTTTCGAACAACGGCAGGCTGGCGCGCGTGTCGGCCTGAAACCGCTTGCGGCCGGTGATCCAGGCATCGAAACCCTCGACGGCGCGGCCGAGCGGCGCCACCTTGCGGAGGGCGCAGCAGCGGTCGGGGTCCGACGACCACAGGAAACCTTCCGGATCAAGCGCCGCAAGCTCCTCGGGCGTCGCCATCACGGACCGCACGTCCGTCAGGCCGAGCAGCGCCACGAGTTCGTCCCGGTAGGCCAGGGTTTCGGGAAACAGGTAACCGGAATCGACGAAGATCACCGGCGTGGCGCGGTCGATGCCGGCCACCATGTGGAGCAGCACGGCCGAATCGGCGCCGAAGCTCGACACCAGCGCGACGCGCCCGGGGAACAGGTCCTTGATGGCGAGACGCAGCACGGCCGCGGCGTCGAGCGCCACGAACTTCTCCTCGAACCGCGCCGCGGCGCCGAGATCGCCGAACAGATTGACGTCCAACGCACCCATGATGGTCAGATCCCCGCGCCCCCGGCGTCGTAGAGGGCCTGCTTGAACGGCGCCATGCCGACGCGGCGATAGGTCGAAAGGAAATCCTCCGACGTGTCGCGCCTGACGCTGATGTAGGTATTCACCACGGTTTCCACAGCATCCACGACGTCTTCGGATGAAAATCCGGGGCCCGTCAGGGTTCCGAGCGAGCAGGTTTCGTCGGCGGTGCCGCCAAGCGTGATCTGGTAGGTTTCGACGCCCTTGCGCTCGAGGCCGAGGATGCCGATGTGGCCGACGTGATGGTGGCCGCAGGCGTTGATGCAGCCCGAGATCTTGATCTTCAGCTCGCCGATCTCCTGGGCCCGGGCGCCATCGCCGAAGCGCTCCGAGATGCGCTGTGCCACCGGGATCGAGCGCGCGGTGGCGAGCGCGCAATAATCGAGGCCCGGGCAGGCGATGATGTCGGTGACGAGACCCGCATTGGCGGTGGCGAGCGCGGCCGCTTGCAAGGCGTCGTAGACGGTCGGAAGGTCGTCGAGCGCCACATGGGGCAAAACGAGGTTCTGCTCGTGCGACACACGGATCTCGTCGGCGGAAAAGCGCTCGGCGAGGTCGGCCACCAGATCCATCTGCTCCGCCGTAGCGTCGCCCGGGATGCCGCCGATGGGCTTCAGCGAGATCGTCACCACGCCATGGCCTGCCACCTTGTGGGGCGTCACGTTGACGGCGACGAAGCGGTCGAAGGCGGCGTCGCGCGCCCGGCGCGCCTCGACGGTTTCCGAGCGTGGCGGCTTCGCGGCCAGATCCGGCAGGGCGAAGTAACTCTGGATCGCCAGAATGTCGCCTTCCGGCAGCGTCAGGTTGCGCTCCAGCACCTTGGCGAATTCGGCCTCGACGGCGGCCGTGATGGCGGCGGCGCCCTTCTCATGCACCAGGATCTTGATGCGGGCCTTGTATTTATTGTCGCGCCGACCTTCGAGGTTGTAGACCCGCACGATGGCGTCCGTATAGGCGAGCAACTCGGCCTCGGGCAGGAAGTCGCGGATCTTCAGCGCCACCATGGGGGTGCGGCCCTGGCCACCGCCGACGTAGACCGCAAAGCCCGTCTCGCCCTTGCCGTTCCTCACCACCTGGTAGCCGATGTCATGCACCTGGATGGCGGCACGGTCGCGCGGGGCGCCCGTCACGGCGATCTTGAACTTGCGCGGCAGGAACGAATATTCGGGGTGCAGCGACGACCATTGGCGCAGGATCTCGGCATAAGGCCGCGGGTCCGCAACCTCGTCGGCGGCGGCGCCAGCGAACTGGTCGGCCGTGACGTTGCGGATGCAATTGCCCGATGTCTGGATGGCGTGCATCTCGACCGACGCAAGCTCGTCGAGGATGTCCGGGCAATCCTTCAGGGCCGGCCAATTGTATTGGATGTTCTGTCGGGTGGTGAAATGCCCGAAGCCCTTGTCGTAGCGCCGGGCGATATGGGCAAGCTTGCGCAGCTGGGTGGACGACAGCACCCCATAGGGGATGGCCACCCGCAGCATATAGGCGTGCAGCTGCAGGTAGACGCCGTTCATCAGGCGATGCAGCTTGAACTGTTCTTCCGTCAGTTCGCCCGATAGGCGGCGTGCCGTCTGGTCGCGGAACTGCGCCACGCGCTCGGCCACGAACTGGGCATCGAATTCATCGTAACGGTACATGGGTTCGTCCGTTCGTTCAGCGCGGCTTGCCGTGCTCGGGCTTCACGGTCGGGCCCTGGGCCCGGATGGCTTCCCGGAGCTTTATCGGCGCCACCACGCCGGCCTTGTCGGCAACGTCGATCGCATAAATGTCGAGCACCACATTGGCCCGCTCGTCCCCGCCCGCCTCGGTCAGCGCCGCGGCGGAAGCCTCGGGGCTCACGAAGACCGCCGCTTCGGCCAGCCGCTCCACCCAGGCCCGATCCGGGCCGAGGAAGACGACGGTGCCGTCGCTCAGCCGGCTGGCGGTGATCACCTGGTTCATGGTTTCTCAGCAGTCCTGGACGCGGGACGACGTGCCGCCTGCGTCCTTCGCATAATTACAAACCAGCGATCAACTCTCTCGCCGTCTCCGTCAAGATAGCATTTCACAACAGAAATTACGAGATCGCCTTATATAACAAATAGAAAATGTAATATTGCTCAAACGACTCCTAGGTTGCCGAACGCCGGCAATCCTCCCTCGAAGTCGCGGCTGGAACAAAGCTCGCAATCCTGCAACGCGCCGTAAACCTCAAGTGGATCAGGGTTGCGGCGAAGCGGCCCTCCAGGCGTTGCCGGAGGCTTCCAACGGTGTCGGGAATATCATGGTCATGCGTGCGTGGGTTCGAAGCAAGGTCGAGGCGCAGGCCGATGCCTGCGATCTCGTGCTCGAACAGGGTCCCGTTCGATTCGCAACCCGCCTCAGCGGCGTCATCGTCCTCGTGGCGGTCGTCTCGACGGTTCTGGCCCATGTGGTGCTCGACCAACTGGGCTTGCTGCCCTATCGGCTCGGCCCCGCGCTGGCGGTCGGGGTCGGGGTTTCGACGCTGGTGTCGGGATCGGTCGGCTTCATCACCCTGCTCAGCGTCGCCCGGGCCATCCAGGCCCTGGCGACGAACCGCGACAAGTTCCGTCGCCTCAGCGCCACCGACGACTTGTCGGGGTTGTTGAATCGCCGCGCCTTCTTTGCTGCCATGCACCAGGCGCCCGAGGCTTCGCTGATCTTGTTTGACATCGACAACTTCAAGACCATCAACGACCGCCACGGCCATGCGGCCGGCGACGCGGCGATCCGCAGCATCGGCCGCCTGCTCGGCAGCGCCCCGGACGCCATCGCGGGTCGCCTCGGCGGGGAAGAATTCGGCGTGCTGCTGCCAGGTCAGGACCTCGCGAACGCTTGGCGCACGGCCGAGCGGCTGCGCGTCGGAGTGGCGCGCTTGTCGGTCAAGACCCCTGGCGCCGTCGTCACCCTGACGGTGTCGGGCGGCGTCGCGGCGGCCGAAGCCGGGCAGGGCGTCGACGAGCTGTACCGGCGTTGCGATGGCTTTCTTTATGCCGCCAAGGCGCATGGCCGCAATCGCGTCCTGGCGGCCCTGCCGGACGAACCGCTCCGCGCCTGCGCCTGAGCGGCCGTTACGCGGTGTTGTCCGGCGGCTCGAGCCATTTGGCCATCACGGTGCGGGGCGTCACGTCGAAGCCGAGGCGCGCATAAAAGGCCACCACCGCCGTGTTGGTGTCGCGCACCAGAAGCTGCACCTTTACGACGCCCCGTGCCCGCAGCCAGGCTTCGCCGGCCGCCACCATCTGCCGGCCGATGCCGTGGGCCCGGTGATCCGGATGGCAGGCCACGTAATACAGCCACCCCCGGTGCCCGTCATGGCCCACCATGACGCTGCCCAGCAGCGCCCCCTCGGGGTCCTGCCCGACCAGCACGTCGGAGCCGGTGCGGGCCCGGGCGAAGCGGAAATCGGTGGCGGGGTCGTTGGTCGGCACCACGAGGCCGCAGGCTTGCCAAAGCGTCACCACCTGCGGCTCGTCGTCGGGGGTCGCGGGTCTGACGAGCAGGGACATGGGGCACTCCGGTCGTAGGTGGCGTCCCGTGTAGACGGTGCCCTCGGCAGGGGAAAGCCGGTCGTGCCTCGCCTTGCCGCCGCGTCGGCCCTATGGTCGACCGTGCCCGCCCGGAGCTTTCCTGCCCGCGCGGAATCGAGGTTCGATCGATCCCATGAAACGCAAACCGGACCGCACCGCGGCAGCCCCGCAACCGAGCGGCCTGCATCCCGACGCCGCGAAGCCGCTTTCGAGCTTCCGCCGCATCGTGGTGTGCTGCAACGATTGCGGCGATGCGACGGTGCTGGAAGAGCCGCAGCTGGCTGAGCTTTCGGCCGTGCCGAGCTTCGGCGATCTGTGGCGCCTGGCCTTCTGCAAGTCATGCCGGGACAGCGGCGCCACCGGCCCGGCCAACATGGAGCTGCGAGGGGAGGGCGCTCGCGCGGCCGCACCACCGCCCGAGCCGGAATGGTCCACCAAGCCAGTCTTCGCGGACGACCGTTCCGACCCGTTCCCCACCTTGCCGCGCCGGCCGATGTTCGATCGCTGACTAGCCTCACGAAGCCGTGAGGGGCAGCCTTACGAAGCGGTGAGGAATTGCCTCACGAAGCCGTGAGGGACGGGTCGCAGGCAGGCGCGGTCGCATCCGACACAGACGGCGGGCCTGCCCGGCCCACACTCCCCGTATAACAACAACAGGGGAGGTTGGGCACATGAGTGGCAATCGCGGCGTCGTTTACCTGGGACCGGGCAAGGTCGAGGTACAGGATATTGCCGATCCGAAGCTGGAAAGCCCGGATGGGCGCCGGATCGAGCATGCCGTCATCCTGAAGGTGGTCTCCACCAATATCTGCGGTTCCGACCAGCACATGGTCCGTGGTCGGACCACCGCACCGGCCGGGCTCGTTCTTGGCCACGAGATCACCGGCGAGGTGATCGAAACCGGCACTGACGTCGAGATGCTGGCGATCGGCGACCTTGTGTCGGTGCCGTTCAACGTGGCCTGCGGCCGCTGCCGCACCTGCAAGGACGGCGACACGGGCGTCTGCCTGCACGTCAACCACGCCCGCCCGGGCGGCGCCTACGGCTACGTCGACATGGGCGGCTGGATCGGCGGCCAGGCCCGCTACGTCATGGTGCCTTATGCGGATTTCAACCTGCTGAAATTCCCCGACCGCGACCGGGCGATGAGCAAGATCCGCGACCTGACCATGTTGAGCGATATTTTGCCGACCGGCTTCCACGGTGCCGTGAAGGCGGGCGTCGGGGTCGGCTCGACCGTTTATGTGGCGGGCGCCGGGCCGGTCGGCCTCGCGGCCGCGGCTTCGGCGCGGCTGCTTGGCGCCGCCTGCGTGATGATCGGCGACTTCAACCCCGACCGGCTGGCCCATGCGGCGAAGGTCGGCTTCGAACCCATCGACCTCGGCAAGCATGATCGCCTGGGCGAGTTGGTGGCGGCCGTGGTCGGCGTGCCGGAGGTGGATGCCGCCATCGACGCGGTCGGCTTCGAGGCGCGCGGCCATGCGGGCGGCGAGCAGCCCGCCACCGTGCTGAACCAGATGATGGAGATCACCCGCGCGGCGGGCTCGGTCGGCATTCCGGGCCTTTACGTGACGGAGGACCCTGGGGCCGCCGAGCAGGCCGCCCGAACCGGGAACCTCAGCCTGCGGCTCGGCCTCGGCTGGTCCAAGGCCTTGTCGTTCCACACCGGCCAGACACCCGTGATCCGCTACAACCGGATGCTGATGCAGGCCCTGCTGTACGACCGCCTGCCGATCGCCGACATCGTCAATGCCCAGGTGATCAGCCTGGAAGACGCGCCGCGCGGCTACGAAACCTTCGACAAGGGCGCTGCGGCCAAGTTCGTGCTCGACCCGCACGGCCTGCTGGCCAAGGCCGCCTGAGAGCCGCGCCCATCGGCCGCGCCGGTTGCGGCCGAACCAAGGCGTCCCGCTCGTGTTCTCTCGCCACGGCCCTGCCTGGATGGGCCCGAGCGGGAGACACACATGGCCGACGATGCAGCAGGACGGGAAAAGGTCCTGGAGCTGATCAAGGGCATCGATTACGCGGTTGTCGCCACGCGCGGCCTCGATGGGGCGCCGATGCATGCCAGGCCGATGGCCTATCGCGCCGTCGAGGGCGATGGCGATCTGTGGTTCTTCAGCAAGAAGGATTCCCGCAAGGCCAAGGAGATCACAGCCGATCCGGCGGTCCTGATCAGCTTCGCCGACCCGCGGGCGCAGCATTTCGTGTCCCTCACCGGGCGCGCCGAGATCATCACCGATCGCGCCACCGTGTCTGAAAAGTGGAGTGAGATCTACCGTGCCTGGTTCCCGGGCGGGCCCGACGACGACAATGTGGTGGCGATCCGCATCCACGCCGACAAGGCTGAATATTGGGACACGCCGACGAGCGCGGTGGTCTACGCCTTCGGCTATCTGAAGGCCATCGCCACCGGCGAGCCGAGCCGGGCCGGTGAGGTCGGCAAGGTGGATCTGGGATAGGGCGATCTCCGTGGTCGAACTTGGACTCGAAGACAGAAGACCTTGCGGCGGCCTGTGGTTGGCTGCCTGACAACCATCAAGGCATGGTGTGAGGACCACGGGCGCTGTGCCGAACCGCATGGATGATGACCGCGTCGGCCGTCGCACGGTAGAAGATGAGGTAAGGAAAGGGTGTGACGACGAGGCGTCGCATCTCGGGCCGGATGGTTGCTTGTCCGATCTCTGGAAAACGCGCCAGTAGCTCGGTGATAGCCCTGATGCGGGCTTGCACGCGCCTTGCGCCTTGTGGCGAGGCTTGTGCGAGCCCGTCCAGGATCTGTTCGAGGTCCGGGCGGCTGGAATCGTGTAGCGCAGCCTCACAGGCTGTGTTTTGCCCAGATCGCCTTGATCTCGGCATCGCTTGCGAAATCGCCTCGCGCTGCCGCAGCCTCGGAAACGTCGAGCGCCGCCTGTTCGTCCGGCGTCAGGTCGACGAGGGCCTGGGCCTCACCCACGAGCTCCAGAAGTACACGCGCCACATCGTCCTGCGCTTCAGGAGGCAGGCTGCGGACGCTCAGCAAGGCACGATCGAGAAGTGCGGTCATGGCTCATCATAGCGGCCGCATCGACCGAACTCACGCCTTATCGCGGGATCACGCCGGCCCGGCATCGATCCGCATGCGCAGCATCGCATAAGGCGGCTGCACCTTGTCGATCCCGCCGTTGAATTCCTTGCGGCGGTTTACCTGCGACGACGACACATAAAGCCAGCGGTCCGGCGTGATCCAGAAGGTGTCGGCCCAGATCAGGCGGGGGTCGGTGGCCAGCACCTCGATGCGACCATCCGGCCAGCGCCGACCGATGCCGTTGAACTCCTGCAGCGCGAGATAGAGGCGGTCCTGGTCGTCGCAAAGGAGGCCGCCCGTCATGCCCTTTTCGCCGAGGTCGGTCACGGTTGCGGCCACGGCGGCATCGCTGGCCTCGGGGTCGAGCAGCGTCCCGGCATCGACGCTGTAGAGCTGCCGGCCCATCAACGGCCCGTAATAAACCCGCCGCCCGTCCGGGCTGAGCGCGATGCCGTTGGCGCCGCCCTGCACGGGGCTCGTCACCCCGTCCGGGTTGCGTTTCATCAGCACCTGGCCCTCGACGACCTTCAAAATGCCTTTCACCGATTCCGTGCTGGAATGGCGCGCCAGCCGGCGGCTGGCGCGGCCGCTCGCGAGGTCGACCGCGATCAGGGCGCCATGGCCGTCCTGGCCCTGATCGCTGATGAACACGGCCTTGGCGTCGCGGTCGATGCGCAGATCGTTCAACGACGAGGTCGGCTCCGTCACGGGGCCGAGCGGGATGTTGCGCAACAGCGCGCCCGTGGCACCGTCGAAGCAGAGCAGTTTCGCGGCGCCCGGCGTCGGCACGGCGGCTGCGGCCAGCAGCCCGGCGTCCAGCACCCATAACCGGTCCTGCCGGTCGAAGACGCCGTTCGGGATGTGGAACAGCGTGTCCTGCGGGCGCTTCGGGTCGGGCCGGTTCATGGCCGCATCCGGCCAGGGCGTGACGCTGCCGTCCGCCGCTACCGCCCCGATCGAGAAGGCGGTCTCGGCATCGAGGCGTGGCATGAACACGAACATGCGGCCGTCGCGCGCCACGACGAGGCCGGTCGGCGCCGTGGGGGCGGCCACGGCCCGGGCGAGTTCGAGCGCCCCGACCGGTGCGGTCTCCGGCACCCCGGCGGGCCTCGCGGCCTCGGCCGCAATTGCGGGGGCTACAAGGCCGTAGCCGGCCAATCCTGCGCTGCCGGCCAAGCCGGCGGTGCCGGCCAGAAGGGCGCGGCGTCCAAGAAGCGTTGTCATGGGGAAGTCTCCGGGGGTCAGGCGCGCCAGGCGGCGCCACGCACCTTGAGCGGGATGGAATGGATGCTGCTACCGTTGCAAAGGTAGAGCCGGCGCCCGTCCGGGCCCCCGAAGGCGAGGTTGCCGCAGGTGGCCGGCGTCGCGATGAGGCCGAGCGGCGTGCCGTCCTGTGCCCAGACACGGGCGCCCTGGTCGGTGGCGGCGTAAAGGCGGCCGTCGGCATCGGTCTTCAGCCCGTCCGGCACGCCGCTCGGCAGGCGGGCGAAAAGCCGCTCGCCCGTCAGCCGGCCGCCGTCGACCGCAAAGGCGCGGATCTCGCGCGTGCCCTCCGGGTTCAGGGCCCCGCCCGTGTCGCTGACATAAAGCACCCGCTCGTCGGGCGAGAAGGCGAGGCCGTTCGGCTGCGCGAAGCCGTCCGCCACCACCGCGAGCCCGCCGCCTGGATCGAGCCGGAACACATAGCGGCCCGGCAGTTCGGGCGCGGCCTGCCGCCCTTCCTCGGGCTGGACGAGACCATAGGTCGGATCGGTGAACCAGATTGCGCCGTCGCGCGCCACGACGAGATCGTTCGGCGAATTGAGCCGCTTGCCGTTGAAACGGTCGGCCAACACCGTCAGGCCGCCGTCCGGCTCCTGGCGCACCACGCGGCGTCCGCCCTGTTCGCAGGTGAGAAGCCGCCCTTGCGCAGCGACGTCACGGCGTTATCCTGGCCGAGGCGCAGCAGGCGGTCGCGTCGCACATCGCTGAAGGCGAGCGCGTTCTGCCACCACATGGGCCCTTCGCACCAGCGCCCGGCGTCGAACACGAGGCGCGGCGCGGCATCGGCGTCCACCACGGCGCTAAAACCGTCGCTCTGCGGCACCAGGGCCGAGGCGGCCCATCCGGGCGTCGGCATCGCGGCCACCGCCGTCAAGAACAGAACATCGCGTCGGGTGAGGCGCATCGGGAAACAACCTCGAGACCGGAAGGGCCTGCTTACAGGACGCCGGCACCCGGGTTTTGTTCAAGCGGCGCCCGCGTGGCGCGACGCTCGCGGGGCGCTCGATTGTCACAGCCGGCGCACCCGCCGCGACCCGCCGCGACCGTCCCGGGCCTCGCGGCGGCGGAGCAGGGCGGAACGGCTTGAAAACATGGGCCCCGACGCGACATCCGGCCCCGGCCGCCGATATGCGCCTCCCCATTGCGGCCGCGGCGGCATCGTGATCGAAGGCGTGCGGGGGCGGCCGAGGCCGCGAAGGAGATCGGGGCTGTGCAGCGCAAGGACATCGACGAGGTCGGCTTCGCGATCCTGGAAACGGAGCTCGACGACAAGCAGGTGCTGCCGGGCGCCATCGTGGCCGTGACGGGCCGGCATCCCGCCCATGGCCATGTCGTGCTGGTGCAGGCGGGCGGCCTCTACCTCGCCCTGGCCGATGACGTCAGTGCCATCGTGGGCCTCGGCGATCCGATTGAGAGCGACATCCCGGCCTAGAGGCTGTCCGGGCCAAGTGGAAACCACTTGGGCCAATCAGGCATCCGACCACGAGCGAATGCGAGACTTTGTCTGGTTCAGCAAGAACCGGACAAACTCCAGGCGGTTTCTACCGCTTGGCTTGCGGCGTCGGGGCCGCGCAGGGTCCGGGCAGGCCCGCGAGCCCGTCAGGGCCCGCATGCCTGTCAGGGCCAGCATGGCCGGCCCAATCCTGCACGCTGCGGCCCGTGATGGCCCGCACATAGGCTTCCGTTTCGGCCGCCAGGCTGCGGCGGCCCTGCAGCCAGCCGTCGACCCGGGCCGGGCCGCCGTTATAGGCCGCGGCCGCAAGGCCCAGGTTGCCGAAGCGCTTGGCGAGGTCACCCAAGAGGGCCGCCGACGTCTCGATGGCGCGCGCCGGGTCGAACGGGTCGTCGAGGCCGCGCTCCAGCGCCGTGCCGGGCATGAATTGCGCGATGCCGAGCGCCCCGGCCCGGCTCACCACATGGGGGCGAAAACTGCTTTCCTGCCAAAGCAGCCGCGCCAGGAAGTTCGGCGGCAGGTGAGCCTTGGCGGCTCCGTCGCTGATCTGCCGGCAGAGGACCTCGGACGCGATGCCGCCGGTGAACAGCGCCGGCGCGACAGCCTCCGGGGCGGCCTCGGCGACGATCGGCAGCGGGTCCGACAGGCTCCGGGCCACCAGGGTCAGCTTGGCCTTGCCGGCTGCCACCAACGGCAGAACGGTTCGCGCCTCGGCCGGGCCGGCCAGGGTCACGCCCATGAACTGCGGGCGGAAATGCGCCCCGATGCCGGCCGTGACCGGCCAGGGGCTGCAGGGCCCATAGGCGCGGTAGCAGGCGAAGCGGCTCGGGTAGCTGCGGGTCTTATTCAGATATTCGGCGCGGGCCAGCGCAAAGGCGCGCCGGCAGTCGGAAGGGGACAGTCCCGAGGCCTTGCCGCAGCCGATCTCGTTGGCGAAGCTGCGCCCCGGGTCGACGGTGGCCTGTGCCGGAGTCGCCAACCCCAGCAGCAACGCAGCCGACAGCACGGTTCGGCGCCGGGGTAAGCGCCCGGGCGGCATCGCGGCGGCCGGGCCACGGCCCATCGTCGAACTGCCCTTCACCCAACCTCCCTCATCGGCCGACCATCCTGCATCCCCCTGTTCAAGGAAGCATGAAGCGGCAATCGGACGGCTGCCGCCCGCGTTTTCTTCGCCGTCGATCGATGGACGCCCGCCGCAGACCGTCTAGTGTTCCCGGCATGACCGCTCCGCACGATGCTTCCGCCGCCGATCTGAGCCAGCACCGGCTCCGCCCCGCGCTTCTCCTCGGGGCCTTGGGGGTGGTTTTCGGCGATATTGGGACCAGCCCGATCTATGCCTTGCGGGAATCCTTGCGCGCCGCCGGGCCTGCCGGTGGCGAGCAGGCGGTGTTCGGCGTCGTGTCGCTGGTGATCTGGGCCATCCTGATCGTGGTGGCCCTCAAATACGTCGTTTTCGTCATGCGGGCCGACAATGCCGGCGAGGGCGGCACCATGGCGCTGCTGTCTTTGGCGCTGCGGTCGGCTGGGCGGCGTCGCCCCGCCGTTCTGCTGGCCGGGCTTGTCGGAGCGTCCTTGTTCCTCGGCGACGCCATGATCACGCCGGCCATCTCGGTGTTGAGCGCCGTCGAGGGCCTTAAGGTCGCGGCCCCGCCGGTGGCGCCCTATGTGGTGCCGATCGCGGCGGCGGTGTTGTTGGGGCTGTTCTCGATCCAGAGCCGCGGCAGCGGTCGCGTCGGCCTGTGGTTCGGCCCCGTGATGGCGGTCTGGTTCGTGCTGCTCGGCGGCGCCGGCCTCGTTCATCTGGTGGCGCAGCCCCGCATCCTCCTCGCGCTGAACCCCGCTTGCGCGCTCGCTTATGCGCATCACGCCGGCTTCCGCACGCTGTTCACGGTGCTGGGCTCGGTATTTCTGGCACTGACGGGCGGCGAAGCGCTTTATGCCGACATGGGCCATTTCGGCCGCACCGCCATCCGGCTCACCTGGTTCGCGGCGGTGCTGCCGGCTCTGGGGCTGGCCTATCTCGGCCAGGGCGCCCTGGTGCTGGCCGATCCGGCCGCCGCCCGCGACCCGTTCTTCTCGCTGTTCCCCGGCTGGTCGCTGGTGCCGGTGGTGATCCTTTCGACCGCCGCCACCGTGATCGCCAGCCAGGCCGTGATCTCGGGCGCCTTCGGGCTGGTCCGGCAGGCGATCCAGCTCGGCGTCGTGCCCCGGCTCACCATCACCCAGACGTCGGCCGAAGAAGCGGGGCAGGTCTACGCCCCGCAGGTCAACTGGTTGCTGGCCATCGCAGTGCTGGGCCTGGTGTTCGGCTTCGGCTCGTCGGACGCGCTGGCCAACGCCTATGGGATCGCGGTGTCGGGCGACATGCTGGTCACGACGATCCTGGTGAGCCTGGTGGCGCTGGCGCATTGGCGCTGGCCGCGCGGCCTGGTGGTGCCGGTGGCGGCGCTGTTCGGCCTGATCGACCTCACCTTCGTGGCCTCGAACGTCCACAAGATCCCGGCCGGCGGCTGGTTCCCGCTGCTGGTCGGCGCGGTACTGCTGAGCCTCATGTGGGTGTGGCACAAGGGGCGGGCGATCGCCTTCGAGCGGCGCGACGAGGAGGCGGTCCGCTTGTCGGACTTCATCGCCGGGCTCGACCGGCCCAATGCCCCGAAGCGCACCCGGGGCACCGCCGTCTACCTGACGCGGCAAACCGATATCGTGCCGGCCGCGCTGGCGCTCAACGTCGCCCATAACGGCGTGGTGCATGACCATGTCGTGCTGCTGAAGGTCGAGACCGAGCGGGCGCCCCGTGTGGCCGAGGCCGATCAGGTGACGCTCGAGGACCTGTCCTCCGGGTTCCGCCTGGTCCGGCTGCGGTTCGGATTCGCGGAAGCGCCGGACGTCATCGGGACATTCGCACGCCACCCCGAGGCCCTCGGCTGCGACACCAACCGGGCTTCCTTCTTTATCGGCCGCGAAACGCCCGTCCCGTCGCTGAGCCCCGACCTGTCGGCCTGGGAGGAGCGGCTTTACGCCTTCATGACCCGCAACGCCGCAAGTGCGTCCGATTATTTCTGCATCCCGCCCGAGCGCGTGGTCGAACTCGGCACCCGGGTGGAGATGTAGGCGCCCGCGCTCAGGCCGGCCCGCAGGCCTCGACCACGGCGAGCGCCGTGACGTTGACGATGCCGCGCGCCGTGATCGAGGGCGTCAGCACGTGGGCGGGCTTGCTGGGGCCGATCAGGATGGGGCCGACCGGCAGCGCGTCGGCCATCACCTTGACGAGCTGGAACGCGATGTTGGCGGCGTCGAGGTTCGGCAGGATCAGCACGTTGGCCTCGCCCTTCAGGGTCGAGGCCGGATTGACGCGGTCGCGCACCAGTTGCAGCAGCGCCGTGTCGGCCGCCATTTCGCCGTCCACCTCGAAGTCGGGGTTGCGCTCCCGCACCAGCTGCAGCGCCCGCTGCATCTTGCGGGCCGAGGGCGTTTCCATGGCGCCGAAATCCGAATGCGACAGCAGCGCGATCTTGGGCTCGATGCCGAAGCGTCGCACATGCGTGGCGCAGGCCATCGCGATATCGGCGATCTCCTCGGCGTTGGGATCCTCGGTGATGTGGGTGTCGGCCAGGAAATAAGCGCCCTTGTCGGTGATCAACAGGCTGACGGCCGCCATCCTCTGCGACCCCGGGGCGAGGCCCAAGATAGAATCGATGTGGCGCAGGTTCGAGCGGAAGCGCCCTTCGAGGCCGCAGATCATCGCGTCGGCGTCGCCGCGCCGCACCGCGATGGCGGCGATCACGGTCGAGTTGGTGCGCACCAGGGTGCGGGCCGCGTCGGGCGTAATGCCTTTGCGGCCGGCCGCCTGGAGGTAGTCGGCCACATAATCGCGGTAGCGTGGGTCGTCTTCGGGGTTGATGAGCTCGAAATCGCGGCCCGGCGCCACCGACAGGCCGAAACGCTTCAACCGGGTCTCGATCACGCTCGGGCGGCCCACCAGGATCGGCTTGGCCAGCCCTTCCTCGACCACGGCCTGCACGGCCCGCAGCACGCGCTCATCCTCGCCTTCCGCGTAGATCACCCGCTTGGGGGACGCCTTGGCGACGGTGAAGACCGGCTTCATGATGAAGGCCGAACGCGTCACGAAGCGGTCGAGCGACTCGGCATAGCTTTCGAGGTCGGCGATCGGCCGCCGGGCCACGCCCGTTTCCATGGCGGCCCGGGCGACCGCGGGGGCGACCCGCAGGATCAGGCGCGGATCGAAAGGGCTCGGGATCAGCGATTCGGGGCCGAAGGGTCGTGCCTCGCCGCCATAGGCGCGCGCCACCACGTCGGACGGCGTTTCGCGCGCCAGCGCCGCGATGGCCTTTACGGCCGCGGCCTTCATGGGCTCGTTGATGGTCGAGGCTTCGACGTCGAGCGCCCCCCGGAAGATGTAGGGGAAGCAGAGGACGTTGTTGACCTGATTGGGGAAATCCGAGCGGCCGGTGCAGATCAGCGCATCCGGCCGTGCCGCCCGGGCCACCTCGGGCATGATCTCCGGGTTCGGGTTGGCCAGCGCCATGATGAGCGGCTTGTCGGCCATGCTGGCCAGCATGGCGGGCTTCAGCACACCGGCCGCCGACAAGCCGATGAACACGTCGGCGCCGCCGATCACCTCGCCAAGGGTGCGGGCGGCGGTGTCCTGCGCATAGGGCGCCTTCCAGCGATCCATCAGCGCCTCGCGGCCCTTGTAGACCACGCCCTCGATATCCGTGACCCAGATGTTGTCGCGCCGGACCCCAAGCTCGACCAGCAGGTTGAGGGTGGCGAGCGCCGCGGCGCCGGCCCCCGAGGTGACGACCTTGATGCGCTCGATGGTCTTGCCGGCGAATTCGAGCGCGTTCAGCACCGCCGCCGCCACGATGATGGCGGTGCCGTGCTGGTCGTCGTGGAACACCGGGATGCCCATGCGGGCCTTCAGCTGCGCCTCGATCTCGAAGCACTCGGGCGCCTTGATGTCTTCGAGGTTGATGCCGCCAAAGGTGGGTTCGAGGGCCGCCACCACGTCGACCATGCGGTCGACGGCGGTTTCCGCCACCTCGATGTCGAACACGTCGATACCGGCGAATTTCTTGAACAACACCGCCTTGCCCTCCATCACGGGCTTGCTGGCGAGCGGTCCGATGTTGCCGAGACCCAGCACCGCGGTGCCGTTCGACACCACGGCGACGAGGTTCTGGCGGGACGTCAGGGTGGCGGCCTCGCGCGGGTCCTCCGCGATGGCCATGCAGACGGTGCCGACGCCGGGCGTGTAGGCGAGCGCCAGGTCGCGCTGGTTGCCGAGCGGCTTGGTGGGCTGGATCTCGATCTTACCGGGGCGGGGATTGCGATGGTAGAACAGGGCGCTCGATTTGAGGTCGTCCGTCAGATCGGCCATGTCGCATTCCCTTCCCGGCGCATCGGTGGAGCCGCCTTGATCGCGCCCGGGGTGGGGAGGGGCAAGCTTTTTCTGAAGCTACCGGCCGGCTGAGATCTTCTCGCGGGCCGCCGAGGTCAGGAAGGCCGAACGGGTAAGACCGCGAAGCTTCGCCTCCTGATCGATCGTCTTCAGGAACCCCGCATCGAGCGAAATGTTGGCCCGCACCAACCGGCTTTCATCAAGCAGCAGCGGGATCGAGGCAAACACGGCAGGGCTCCCCGGCGTGCCGGACAGGAAGCCAGCCCTGTCGAGCATTTTGATCGACCGTGGAACCGGGGGCGCGACCCCGTCGGCGATCCGGTCCGCCATCCACTCGCGCAGGGCTTCCGTGATGGCCTGGACGGCCTCGTCCTCATCTCTGCCCATAGCGGTGCATCCCGGGCAGTCGGGAATCTCGGCGCCGACCGCCTCGTCATCGATGTCGAGGATTGCGATGTAGCGGGCCATGTTTGTCCTCAATGCCAGCCGGCAGCCTTGCCGATCGACCGTGCCACGCCCGGCGTCAGCGTTTTGTGGCGCGGCACCATGATGCGGATGCCGGGATGATTGGCGTGGCAGAACTTGGCATGTTTGGTGCCGCCCTGGTTCACCCAGCCCTCGGCCTCGAGCCGATCGACGATGGCCTTCGCACTTGTCTCAATCGGCACGGGACGGCTCCTTACGCAAGATGATGCGCAAGGATGATCGCGTCAACCCGCGGCTCGCGTGCGTCCGAACGTGTTCGGACTCGACAATCGTGGTGCGAGCCTTGGCGCCGATTGAGGCGAACAGCCCGTCCGGGGCCACCCCTTTGAAGCATGAGTACGACCTTCACGGCCCGCTGAGGCGGGCCAGCAGTGCCACCAGCTCGGCCTGCCGCCGCACGCCGGTTTTTTCGAAAACGTGCTTCAGCTGCGCCTTGGCGGTGTTGGCCGTGACGCCGGCCTCCTCGGCATAGGTTTTCAGCGTGTCGCCTCGCCCGATCCCCAGCGTCAAGGCGGCCTCGCGGGGCGACAGTTCGAACATCTGCCCGAGCACCGCCGCTTCGGGCAGCGGTCGCCCCTGTGGCGGCGTCAACACGCAAAGCGCCAACGCGCCGGCAAACACGTCGTGTGCGGCGCCACGGGTCGGCAGGAGGTGCAGCAGGGTCGCGGCCTGTCCGGGGCGTCGCCCCAGCACCAGCGTCAAAGGCGTCGTGCCGACCCGTCCGGCCGCGATGCCGCGCAATGTGGCGGACAGGCGCGCGTCGGCGGCCGTGTCGGCCAGTTGGAGGCGGTCGCGGCCGTGTCGCATGAGATCCGGCATGGCGGCCTCGAACGACGCGTTGGCGGCCAACAGCCGGCCGCCCTGGCCCAGCACCGCGGCCGGCAGCCCGAGACGTTCCAGCACCTCGGTGGCGGCCACATGCCGCTCGAGCCCGAGCCGGGTGCCGAGCAGCAAAGCACGCAACAGGTGCGGTCGCAGCGCCGCAAGCCGTGCCACCTGGGCTTGAGCATAGGGGCCCTCCGCGAAGGCGCGCTCGAACGACAGCGCGATCGTTTCGGACCCGACTGGCGCGGTCGGGGCCATGCCGGCGAACCAGCCCCACCGATGCGTCCGCAGCAATTGGTAGAGCGGGTCAGCCGCCATCTCGTCGGCCGTGAAGATGTCGAGGTCCGTCACCACGCTGTGTTGCGACCCGAGGGCCAGCGTGCGCGGCAGCCGCGAATTACGACCGAGCCAGCCATCGTCGACCCAGCGGCCGAAATCATCCCGGTTGTCGGCCGAGCAGAGCCATTTCGCCTTGCCCTGGCCAGCCGTGAACAGGATGCCCGAGAAGCCGCCGATGTGGGTCGCCACAGCCTGCAGCGCCGCCGGCCAGCGCTCCGGCAGCGCGGCAGCCTCGTAGATCAGGTCGATGATCGGCGCCTGGTCCTCCATGGCGGAATGATGGCGCCAATGTGTCGCAGCCGCAAGGGTGTGGTGGTCGGATCAAGGACCACCCGCGACATCCTGGCGCGCAACCATTGCGGTGCCCAAAGCCTTTGAGTCGCCGGACGCCAGCCTAGGCGCAACCATGGAGATCGAGATGCCGCAGTTCGCCGCCACCATCAAGCACCTGCAGGAAGGCGTGAAGGGCTTCACCAAGGCCGCCGCCATCAAGAACATCGAGGGCTGGGAAGCCTCGCTCGAGAAGGTCGAGGCCACCGGCGTCAAGGGGATCGTGCGCGACCTCGAGAGCCTGAAGAAGCATCTGCAGGCCGAGGACGTGAAGGGCGATCAGATCCAGAAGCTCGTGCAGAAGCTCGCCAAGGAAACGGTGGCGATCGCGGCGAAGTCCGACAAGGACGGCGAGAAGATCAAGCAGCTCGGCGAAGCCCTGGCCCATATCGCGGACGCAAAGGAAGAGCCTAAGGCGGACGACGAAGCGAAGTAAACAACCCAGCCACCTCCTCGCCGACCGGCGCGGGGGTGGCCTTGCGCTTCGAGGCCCGTTGAGGGGACACTCCGCCTCAGGAGGTCGCCCGGGGCGCCGGCAGGGGCCGAAGCGCGTTTGTCGGGCGGGGAGCCGCCATGACGGACGTCTTCGATGCCGTGCTGATCCTGCTCCTCCTGCTGGTGTGCAGCCATCTCGGATGGTGGGCACAGCGGTGGCTGAAGGAGGATCATCGGGCCCCGCCCTCCACCGAGTCGGCCCGCACCATGGCCGCCATGGTGGTGACGGTGGCGGCCTTGGTGCTGGGCCTGCTGGTGACCGGCGTGAAGACCGATTTCGACGACCACGCGGGCGCCTATAGCCGCTATGGCATCGCGCTGTTCGCCTTCGACCGCCGCCTGCGCGACTACGGGCCGGACGCCATGCCGATCCGGACCACGCTGCGGGCCTATACGGCGGCCGTGATCGCCGACACTTGGCCCGACGAGCCGCGCCCGTCCGGGGCCTATCCGTTTCCGGTGCATCCCGTGATGCCCGGCAGCGACGAGACGGCCGAGTTCACGGCCCTGATGAGCCGGATGGACGGGGGCGCACAGGACCTCGCCCCCGCGGATGCCCGGCACACCCGCCTGGCGACGCTGTTGCAGGAAGACGTGCGCGATCTCGAATCAATCCGCTGGTCGCTGGTCGAGCGCGCCCGATCCAAATTGTCGCCGGTGCTGCTCGGCGTGCTGGTCGGCTGGCTCGCCGTGGTGTTCCTGGTGTCGGGCCTGGTGTCGCCCCGCAACCGGCTGACGGTCGCGGTGCTGGTGCTTTCGGCGTTTTCGGTCGCGTCTTCGCTTTACCTGATCCTCGACCTCGATTCGGCGATGGGCGGCTTCATCGCGGTGCCGAGTCGGCCGCTGCGGGACGCGCTGTGGCACATGGATCAACCGTGAGGCCCATGCCGGCCCGCGTGGGTCAGGGCGCGACCTGAATGTCGTAAGTATAGTTGGTGTCGCCGCTCCAGATGTGCCGGTTGCCCATCTGCTCGCCCGTCGCCGTCACCTTCAGAACGTCCGGCCCCGCATAACCGTGGCCGGGATGGTAGACGAAATGCGTGGCGTCGGCCTGCGAAACCGTGCCGTGCGACGGCGCCTGCGAGATCACGACCGCGGACACGTGGCTGGCGCGGCCGGGATTGAAGCCGAACCGGCAGGCTTCGGTCGATCGGAGCTGCATGTGGACGTCGAGCGTGTCGCCCCAATGCACCAGGAAGGGATCGGTGTGGCAGGCCTGCGCGCCCGAAGACGCGAACCCCAGACTCATGACGACCATTCCGAATCCCAACACTCTCAAGGCTGCCTCCCTGGCGCGGGCGGCGCACAGGCCACCCCGAGCCCGGAACTAACGGCCGCCCGTGCCTGAACAATACTCCCGGGGACTGGTGGGCCCCCGGGATTCGTCATGCGGTTGTCAGCGTGTTTCCTTCACCCGCAACTGGCCGAGGAAATCGCGCTTGCCGATCGGCACGCCGGCCTGCCGCAGGATGTCGTAGGCAGTCGCGGCGTGGAAATGCAGGTTGGGCAGCGAGAAGCCCAGCACGAAGTCGGTCGCCGTAAAGACGCGTGTCGAGGCCGGGGTGGTGAAGGTGATGTCCGAGCCCTCGCGGGCCTCTATGCTCTCGCGCGTTTCGGCCCGCAGCGCCGCGGCGGTGTCGGCCAACAGGGCCTGCAGCCCGGCATAGTCGTGGTTCGGGCGGTCCTTCGGCGGCGACAGGGTGCCGCTCTTCAGCGCCGCCACGGTGGCGCCGGCATGGAACGCCACCGATTGCACCTGGAACCGGAACGGCAGCATGTCGGGGTAGAGCCGCGTCGTGACGATCACCTCGGGGTCGATCTTCTTCTCCTGAAAATGCGCCAGCGCCTTGTCGAGCAGGGCCGCCGTGGCGTCGAGCGTCTGCAGATAACTGCCGATGCTGAGGTCGTAGAGCGAGATGGGCATGGGTGGATGAAGCTCCGGTTCGGGAGGGGTGTCGCGCACCAGGGGGTGCCGCAGTCCCATAGATAGGGCAGATCGCCGCGAGCCACCGGCTTACGGCGATGAGCCGGGCAAATCGTCCCGCGAACCCCGGGCTTGCCGGTTTCCTGTGATGGACAGGCCTGCACCTTAACTTCCCTTACGGAATGACACGGTCAGACTTTGCGGAGTGCAGATCTGGCTGAAAAACGTCCCGCAGCCTTGGGTCCAGGTCGTCGAGACCTTGGCCTCACCGGACGAACTCGCCATCTGGCAGGCCAGCGGCGACCGGGCTTGGCGAGCGGCGCAACCCGGCGACCTCGTCCTGTTTCGGCCAGAAGGACGCTCCCGTGTCGTCATCGGCCACGGCCTTTATGTCGGAACGACGCTGCATTTCGCGCGGGATGCCCATGCCTTGTTCGGGGTCGGTCTGGGCGTCCATGACCTGATCGATCTGCGGGCCCAGATCGACGCGCGTCGCGCCAAGCCGGCTGGACCGAACCCGGTGATCGCCATCGCCCTGTTCAGAGACCTGCATCTCTTCCCCATCGGTCAGGCCTTCGAACTGCCGTGGCCGCACGATGCCGCCGATGTTCTGGTTCCGCTGTGTTCAAATTCGAGCACGCGCGGCCGGGTCCTTCTGGCAGGGCTCCGCGATCATGCGCGTCCAAGCGCAGGCTACGACGAGGTGTGGCAGCAGCGGTTGCGCAGCTCCGGACGCGGGCGTGCCCGAGGCACGCAGGGCCGTGCCGGATGGTCGACCCTCCGCAGCATGACGATGCGGCTCTACGGGCACCGATGCGCCATCACGGGCGAGCGCGTGTCCGTGGTCCAGGACACGATCCATCTGCGGCCGCGCCAGCGGGGCGGCCTCGATGCGCTCGGCAACCTCATCCCCGCGCGAACCGACATCCATCGCCTGGTCGAGCGCAATCTGCTGGCCTTCGATCACGATCGCCGGGTCATGCTCAGCGGGCAGCTCGGTCTCTTCGAGGCCTCGACCTATCTGCAGCTTGACGGACTCGCCTTGCGCCCGCGCCTGTTCGGTCCCGCATGGCCGGACGAGGCCAGTCTCCAGTGGCTCCGGGACCGCTTCAAAGGGCCGCGTTACAAGGCGTGAACCGTGACCGTCATCGGCTCGGCCTTCTTCGGCTCGGCTATGAACAATTCTCGTTCTGCAGCGTGGACCTTCAACTTAAAGCGACCTGGGCTTGTTCGAAGCAGTCGTAACTTGCGTTCGCTTCGAATATTCGGCATAAATCGCGATTGCGGAGACACCCCATGACCATGCCAGCCAAAGCCGAACCGCTTGGCCGCCGACTGCCATCGGCGGATGAGAGGGCGGCCGCCAATCACCTGCGCAAGATCCTTGCGGCTCACACGAGCGATCAGAGCACGAAGCTTCATGTCTTCGACGAAGAAAAGAACAAGGCAGAGATCACCCTCGCGCCTGGCCTCTCGACGATGCTCATGGAACTGCTGCGCCATATCGGCAAAGGCGATGCGGTGACGCTCGTCCCGGTGAGCCAGATGCTCACGACCCAGCAGGCGGCAGACATTCTGAACGTGTCGCGCCCTTACCTCGTCTCGCTGATCGATGCCGACAAGATCAAGCACACCAAAGTGGGGCGGCATCGCAGGATCAGGGCCGAAGATTTATTAGCCTATAAAGAGAAGCGGGACATCAAGCGCAGGACCGCGCTAGCTGATCTCGCTGAAGGGGATGCCGCGTTGCTCTGAGCCATGTTCGCGAACCGCTTCACGGCCTTTGTGGACGCCTGTACTCTTGCAGGCGTCCTGAGACGCAATCTGCTGCTCTCGCTGGCGGAAGCCGAGTTCTTTCGCGTCCGATGGTCGCGGCCGGTTCTTGATGAGACGGAACGAGCCATCGTGAAGATGCTGACCGGGCGACAGATCGCCGATTCCGATCAGCGGGCCAAGAGGTCCGTAGCTGGTATGGAAGCGGCGTTCAAAGACGCCATGGTGGCGGACTTCGACGCATTCATGGGCGTATGCGAAGGATTGCCGGACCAAGGTGATGCTCATGTGGTGGCGGCGGCCCTGAAGACACAGGCGGTCGTGATCGTCACGGAGAACGTGAAGCACTTCCCACCCGCGATCCTCAAGCCTCTTAACATCGAGGCGCGCTCTGCCGACGACTTCCTGGCCGACACCATCGCGCTCGACAGCGGCAAGGCCGTGGCGGCGGTCCGTCGCATGCGCGAGCGTTTCAGGAAGCCGGACCTGTCGGCCGAGCTGCTTCTCATGAACATGGAAGCGAACGGGCTCACCGAAACGGTGGACGTGCTTCGACCTTACGCGCAGTCGCTCTGAGGGTCGCCGGCATGGACAACGACACGACCGAGTTCCCCATGACCTCCGCCGTCCAGCCCGGCAATTCCGGTGGCCCGGTGCTCGACGGCTCCGGCGCCCTGCTCGGCGTCACGGTGGCGCGCATGAACGACATGGCGGCGCTGATGGCCACGAACTCGGTGTCCTACACCACACAGCTTCGGCATCAAGGGCGACGTCGCGGCGAGCTTCCTGCGGGTGAACGGGGTCGAGCCGAAGTCGGGCGGGGCGGCCGCGGCGCTGACCACGCCGCAGATCGTGGCGGACGGGAAGGCATTCACGGCGCAGGTGATGTGTGTGCGGGTGGATGGGTCTGAGTGAATTGGCGCTGCCAAGCCTTCGACTCCGGCGTGGCTCGTGCTAGGGTGCGGACATCCACACGAGCCCGTCATGCCTGACAGCACCACCCTCACGGTCCGACTTTCGGCCGACACAAAGGCGCAATTGGCCAGGCTCGCGGGCAGCACGCGCCGCACGGAGGGCGTCCTCGGGGCGGAGGCGATCGCGGCTTATGTGCAGCGGGAATTGGCGATCGTCGGAGCCATCGAGCATGGTCGGGCCGATGTGGCGGCCGATCGGGTGACGGATCACGCCGAGGTCATGCGGCAGGCACGCGCGGTCCTCGAAGCCGCCCGCACGGCAGGATGAAGCGGACCGTCGTCTGGTCGAACAGCGCCCGGGACGAGTTCCTCGCCATCCTCCGCTTCATCGCTGAGTCCAACCCGGATGCCGCCGCCCGGGTGGCCGAGACGATCGACGGCGTCGTCGCGACCCTGGGCGACATGGCGACGGGTCGGTCCGGTCGTGTGACGGGCACCTACGAGAAGGTCGTGCCCGGTTTGCCGTATATCGTGGCTTATGCGTTGGACGATCAGCCGGGACGGAGACGCGTCGCGGTGCTTCACGTCATCCACGGCGCACGCGACTGGCCGGACGAAGGCTGGCCGGCGTCGAGGCCTTCAGGGATGCGCGCGCCATGATGAACGAGCGCGGCACGGCGCATGGCATGGCCAGGGACTCCAAGACCGACCTCGCACCCCTGCGGCTCGACGCGAAGCCCCCGGTGCCTCTTACGACGGCCGTGTTCCGCACGACGCCGCTGCACCTTGGCGAGGCCGTGGTTGGGCGCAGGCTTCCCCACTGCGGGTGCGCTCGACAACGGGGTGAACTTCACGGACGGGCTCGTGAGTTCGGTGGCGAGCTGGCCAGGAGTCCCGGCGCGCGCAGCGTGACGGGGTGGCCGACGGATCGGCATGTGTACGACACGACCGAGTTCCCTATGACCGGCCCCGTCCAGCCCGGCAATTCCGGCGGCCCGGTGCTCGACGGCTCCGGCGCCCTGCTCGGCGTCACGGTGGCGCGCATGAACGACATGGCGGTGCTGATGGCCACAAACTCGGTGCCGCAGACCGTGAACTTCGGCATCAAGGGCGACGTTGCGGCGAGCTTCCTGCGGGTGAACGGGGTCGAGCCGAAGACCAGTGGGGTGGCCACGGCGCTGCCCACGCCGCAGATCGCGGCGGGCGGGAAGGCGTTCACGGCGCAGGGATGCAGACAATTAGACAATTGAGAATTTTATAAACTGTACTGGATTCTAACTAGTTGAACACATCTGCGCCAATTTAAATCTCGTCTACCCCGCCTTGACTCAGCTTCGCGTCTCGAATGAAAAAGAATCCACAGTTTACGAAAAGATGCATCCTCTACAGCAGCATCCCAATCCACACGCTTCCGCCAATCAATAGCCCATCGCTTCGACATTTCCATAAAAAGCTCTCGATTGAGCGTGTATACAAGCGTATTTATTACTGATGCGATTTCTTGAAGTTCAGCATATCGTATGTTAATCCTGACAGGATCTGAGTATCTAGGTATATCTAAGTGTATTGCGTTTTTTCCTGGAAGTAGGCCGTCACTGTGAACAATCCCGTGACGCAATTGACAGACTTTATCGTATTCGTCCAAGGGGGATTTGAATTTCGCATCTTCTAATTTGAAGCCAAGAAATTCACGAAGAGCCTTGGCGAGTTCCTCCTTTGATGCGAAAGAAAAATGCTCAAATGCACTACGACTGAAGCCTGTCTTCCCGTGCCAAAGAAGCCCACCCAGGTTAATGGTCTTAGTTGCGGCTGTAGCTCTTGCTAATGGACAAAGCTCGATGCAGGCGGCAAGCACGCTTCGCGCGTAACCCTCAGCGGCGGACACAAGTCCGACTGCCAATAAACGACCTAGTGCACCGACTCAGACAGATGATTCAGGGCGAGTTTGGTCCTGATCGCGTTG